>JBIOEK010000183.1:0-7394 GCA_044445925.1 Hyphomicrobiales bacterium | reverse complement strand
TTGCCGCGCCGCGCCGCGGTGACCAGCGGCGTACCGTCGGCGAGCGTCGCCCAGGTATTGTCGCTCAGCGCCGCGTCGGGCTCCGCCAGCACCTGCCGGGTAACGGTCACGTCGTTCGGCACCGGCATGCCGTTGAACGGACTCTCGCGCGAAAACGCGGCGAGCGGCTGCGGCTTGTCCCAGCTCAGGCTGCCGCCGAGGACGCGGCCGCCACGCCGCAATTTTACGGGAACGAGATCGTCGTCGGAAGCCGCAAGCCGCGGGCCGGCAAAGCGCACGAGCACGCCGCCGTCCTCGACCCAACGCGCAAGCCGATCATGCGTCTCGCCGGCGACCGTGCCGACGTCGGCAAGGATCAGCATGGGCAGTCTCTGATCGAGGAAATGCGAAACGGCGTCCGCCGGCGACTCGCCTTGGGCGAGCCGTATGTCGGCGAACGGGCTGAGCGCGCGCTCGATGTAATAGCTTGACGACAATAGCGGCTGCGCGGTGTCGGCGGTCGCGGCCGAAACGATGCCGACCGTGCGGCGCCGCCAGCGTTTGTCGAGCAGTTGCACGGCGCCGGCGGAGCGCTCGCCGGCAATCTCGATCCGGGCGATCTCGTTGAGGAGCTGGGTCGGCATGTCGAAGACGGCCTTGCCCTGGCGGGCTTCGCCGTCCGGGAAGGCAAAAGGCGTCTCGCCCATGGCGCGGCCCTTGGCGTCGAAAGCCCGAAGCGAACCCTTGTCGCGCCCGTTCCTGCCGGCGCGCAGCACCGTGACCGCGAGGCCCTTGGCGTCATGAATGGCGCCGGCAAGCGCCAGTGGCGAGGAGGCCACGGCGCGCATCAATGTGACCTCATGGCCCTTCAGCGCCTCTGCCAGCATGGCCGCATGCGCGTCTCCGGCAAGCTCCACGCCATCGCCGATCCAGACGGTCTGCGCGTCCGGGGCCGTGGCGAAGAAGCGTTGCAGCGCCGGCACCAGCAGGCTGCGATCGGGCAAGAAGGCGGCGGGAGACAGAGCTTGCAGGCGCGACAGCGCCGCATCGCGCGGCTCAAGCGTGATCTCGCGCGGCGGCTCGGCGGTCGAAACGACGGCGACCGGCTGATCGGCGCGCGCGGCGCGGGCGATGGCGTCTTGCGCCGCCGCGACACGCTCGGGCCAATCGGGCGCGGCGGTCCAGCCGCCGTCGATGATGACCAGGAGCTTATGGCCTACGGCGCCGGCGCGGTTCGTCGCATCGAAGCTCGGCCCCGCCAGCGCCAGGATCACCAGGGCCGCCACGGCGAGCCGCAGCAGGAGCAGCCACCAAGGGGTGCGCGCCGGGCTTTCCTCGGCCGGGACGAGATCGGCGGCGATGCGCAGCGGCGGAAAGCGGATCTCGCGCGGCTGCGGCGGGGTGACGCGCAACAACAGCCACAGCAACGGCAAGGCGAGGAGCGCAGTGAGCACCACGGGCGCCTGGAAGATAAAGGAGCCGAGCAAGGCCATCACGCCCCCCCGATATGCGCGGCAGGCGCGAATGCGCCCTCATGGCTCGCCATGGCGATGCGGCCTGCGAGCGACACCAGCGCCTCGGTCGCGGCGCGGTCGGTGCGGTGCAGGGCGAAGGTCCAGTTCAGGCGCCGGCACATCTCGGCGATGGCGCCGCGATGCCGGTTGAGACGTTCGCGGTAGCGCCCGCCGAAAGCGGCGGCATCGCCGACGCGCAAGCGCATGCCGCGCTCATCCTCCGACAACATCGCCTGCCCTGCATAGGGGAAGACCTCCTCGACCGGATCGGCGATCATGATCAGATGACCGCGTGCGCCGAGCCGCGCCATCGGCTCGAGGGTGAGCGCTATCTCGCTTTCGGGTGCCAGGAAATCGCCGATCAGCACGGCCTCGGAGCGCCGGTTGAGCATCACATTGCCGGGAATGTCGCCTTGCGCTTCGACATCGGTCGCGACGATCGCCTCGGCGAGGCGCTCGATGATGGAGCGGCTGGCGCTCGGCCGCGTCGCGCCGATGAGCCCGACGCGCTCGCCGTTGCGCACCAGGATCTCGGCCGCGGCGAACATGAGCACCAGCGCCCGATCGGCCTTGCTGACGGGGGAAAGGTGCGACTTGAAATTCATGGAGGAGGAACGGTCCGCCCACAGCCAGAAGGTCTGCGCCCCTTCCCATTCGCGCTCGCGCACGAACAGCCGCTCCTCGCGCGCCGAGCGCCGCCAGTCGACGAGCAGCGCCGCTTCACCGGGCATGAAAGGCCGAAATTGCCAGAAGCTCTCGCCGACCCCGGGGCGGCGGCGCCCATGCGCGCCCTCCACGATGCTCGCGGCGATGCGGCGCGCTTCGAGGCCGATGTGGGTCAGCCTCGCGGCGAGACGCTTGGCCTCGACAATCTGGTGGCCGGCGCGCCCGCTGCCCGCGCTTGCCCCCGATAGTCGGTCCTGGGGCATGGGGAGGATCAAATCCGCGCCGTCAGCCGCTCGATGATCGAAAGCGGTGTCTGGTCCTGGGCGCGGGCCTCATAGGTGAGCGCGATGCGGTGCTGCAATACCGGCTTGGCGAGCGCCCGCACATCGTCGAGCGAAGGGGCAAGACGCCCGTCGATCAAGGCGCGGGCACGCGCCGCCAGCATCAGCGCCTGACCGGCGCGTGGGCCCGGGCCCCAGAGCAGCTTGTCGGCCACACCCTCGGCGCCATCGCCCGGACGCGCGGCTCGAATCAGATCGAGGATCGCCTCGATGACGCTCTCGCCGACCGGCAGGCGACGCACCAGGCGTTGGGCCGCGACGAGGTCATGGGCGCTCATCACCTGCGTCGCCTGCGCGTCCTCAGGGCCGGTCGTCTCGATCAGGATGCGCCGCTCGGTGGCGCGGTCGGGATGATGGATGTCGATCTGCAGCAGGAAGCGGTCGAGCTGCGCCTCGGGCAAGGGATAGGTGCCCTCCTGCTCGATGGGATTCTGGGTCGCGAGCACATGGAATGGATGGGGCAGGTCGTGGCGGGCGCCGGCCACCGTCACATGATGCTCCTGCATGGCCTGCAGCAAGGCCGATTGGGTGCGCGGGCTCGCCCGGTTGATCTCGTCGGCCATCAGCAATTGGGTGAAGACCGGACCCTGGATGAAACGGAAAGCGCGATGACCTTCGGCCGATTCCTCGAGGATCTCGGCGCCGAGAATATCGGAGGGCATGAGATCGGGCGTGAACTGCACCCGCTTGGTCGCAAGCCCGAGCACCACGCCCATGGTGTCGACGAGCTTGGTCTTGGCGAGGCCCGGCACCCCGACGAGCAAAGCGTGGCCGCCGGCGAGCACGCTGGTCAGCGCGAGTTCCACGACTTCGCTCTGTCCGAAGACCACCTTGCCGATAGCGGCCTTGGCACGGGTCGCTGCGGCAACGACGCTCTCGGCGCGTTGCAGAATGCCTTCGTCCATCGAAGTGACCTGCTGCGATGTGACGTGTTCGCTCTCGACCGGCATGCTGAAGGTCTCTCCTTGGCATGATCCCGCTGCGGGCATGTCCCACGCGGAAAAGCTGTCCTGGCTTCTCCGCGACATGCGCGCCTGATTCGGCAACGCCATACTGGGCGCGCCCTCGAAGCCTCACAAGACTAGGCGAACCCGGCTTTTGTGCGGCGCAGTCACAAAGATAGGCGTACTCACAGAAATCGCCAGCAAAACTCGTGCCGTTCGCGCGATAGTGATAGAGGTCGGCGCGGACCCTCGAGCCAGCTACGGCTTCGAGGCTCGAGCATGATCTAGAAAAGCGGAAGCCGCTATTTGTAAAAAAGATGATGCTTGAACAAAAAGATAGTGCGATTCCATCCGAAGCTGTCCCGCTCAA
Source organism: Hyphomicrobiales bacterium (assembly GCA_044445925.1). Taxonomy (GTDB): domain Bacteria; phylum Pseudomonadota; class Alphaproteobacteria; order Rhizobiales; family Beijerinckiaceae; genus GAS188. The sequence continues at coordinate 3,580 of JBIOEK010000183.1, read as the reverse complement.
GACCCGCAAAGCACGCAAGGGCCCCAAATGCCGCACGTGACCCAGCTGAAGCCGGCAGCGCTCGAGCCGCGTGAAGGCTCGCCATGCCCGGCGCATGCCGATCTTGGCGAAAACTGCGAAATCCTCCATCTATAGAAACATGGACAGGCTATCTCCCGACACCTCGGATTCCCTTTCCGGCCTCATTGCCGCGAGCGCCCGCCATGGCGATGTCGCGAAAGCGCGCCCGGTCGAGCGCTGGAACCCGCCCTATTGCGGCGAGATCGACATGCTGATCCGTGCCGACGGAACCTGGTTCCATAACGGCTCGCCGATCGGCCGCGCAGCGCTCGTCAGGCTGTTCGCCTCGATCCTGCGCAAGGATGAGGATCGCTACCTGCTGGTCACCCCGGTCGAGAAGGTCGGCATCAAGGTCGAGGACGTGCCCTTCATCGCGACCTCGATGCGCGCCGAGAGCGGCTCATCGGGAGACGGCCAGCTCCAGGAGAGCCTCCTCTTCGAGACCAATGTCGGGGACGTGACGCGTGCCGGCCCGGAGCACCCTATCCGCTTCGAGAGGGGGGCCCATGACGGCATCAAGCCCTATGTGCATGTGCGTGGCGGATTGTGGGCGCGGCTGACGCGGGCCCTCTCGCATGACCTCGTCGGCATCGCGGTCGAGCGCCAGGAAAAGGGGGAGAATTGGCTCGGCGTCGCTTCGGGCGGCGCCTTCTTCCCCCTGTGCCGCGCCAGCGATATGGCGGGAGTGGAAGGCTGATGCCCGATCTGAGCTTTCCGCCGAGCACGATCCCCGACCGCTTGACGGCGCAGGATTTCCTGGCGCGCGCCGCCACGAGGCTGCTTCCGCTCACCTGGGCGCAGAGCGAGGTGGAGGCGGCGATGGGCGGCGATCATCGGCTCGACGATGCGCGCCCCTTCATCCTCGATCCAGGCAATATCCATGCGGCGGCGGTGCTCATCCCGGTGGTGGCGCATGTCGAGGCGACGCTGCTGCTCACCGAGCGCTCGACCGGCCTTGCCGTGCATGCGGGGCAGATCGCCTTTCCAGGCGGGCGCATCGAAGAGGGCGAGACGCCGCTAGAGGCCGCCTTGCGCGAAGCCCAGGAAGAGATCGGCCTTGCGCCCGATCTCGTTTCGCCCATCGGCGCGCTAGCCCCTTATCTCACCAGCACCGGCTATCACGTGACCCCGATCGTGGCGCTCGTCGATCCGGCCCATCGTCTCGCCCTCAACGCCATCGAGGTCGCGGCGGCGTTCGAGGTGCCGCTTTCCTTCCTCATGAACCCCGCAAATCACGAGCTGCGCTCGCGCGAGCTGCGGGGCATGACGCGGCGTTTCTACGCGATGCCCTGGCAGGGCTATAATATCTGGGGAGCGACGGCCGGGATGATCCGCGCCCTTTACGAGCGGGTCTACGGAAGATGATCCGCTATATCGACGAACTCGGCCTGTTCTTCCTGCCTTTCGCGCTGTTCTTCCTGTTCCTCGTTGCGACGCGGCGCGAGGCCCTCGCGCCCGAGCATTGGCGCGGCGCGCGCGGCTGGCTGGCCATCGTCGGCGTCGGCTTCGCCATCTCGGGTCTCGTGCTCGAAACGCTCTGGCTCGACCGCCATACGAGTGGCTATCGACCGGCCCATATGGAGAATGGGCGGCTCGTTCCGGGAAGCTTCGAAGCCCCGGCCGCGAAGCCATGACGGGCGAACCAGCGATCGCTCGAGCCGAGCCTCAGCTTGCGGCGTTGCTGCGCGACCGGGGCGTCGAGGAGCTGTTCGCGGCGCTCGAGGGAGGCGGCGAAGAGACACGCATCGTCGGCGGAGCGGTGCGCAATGCGCTGATGGGGCTCGCGGTCGCCGAGATCGACATCGCCACGACCGCCTTGCCGCAAGAGGTGACGCGCCGCGCCGAGTTTGCGGGGTTCAAGGCGGTGCCGACCGGCATCGAGCACGGCACAGTGACCGTCGTCGTGCACGGCCGCCCTTTCGAGGTGACCACCCTGCGCGAGGACATCGAAACCGATGGCCGCCGCGCGGTTGTGCGCTTCGGGCGCAGCTTCGCGGCGGATGCGGCGCGGCGCGATTTCACCATCAACGCCATGTCGCTCGACCGGGACGGCAAGCTCCATGACGAGGTGGGAGGGCTCGCCGATATCGCGGCCCGGCGGGTACGCTTCATCGGCGATGCGGAGCAGCGCATCGCCGAAGATTATCTGCGCATCCTGCGTTTCTTCCGCTTCCATGCGAGCTACGCCACGGGCGAGCTTGACGTGCAGGGGTTTGCGGCCGCGATCAAGCTGCGCGAAGGGCTGCGCAACCTCTCGGCGGAACGGGTGCGCAACGAGCTTTTGAAGCTCCTCTTGGCGCCGGGCGCGGTCGCGACCGCGGAGCAGATGCTGGCCGGCGGCTTGTGGCCGCTGCTACTGCACGGCGTGCCCCATATCGGCCGCTTCGCAGGCTTCGTGAGGGGAGAGAAAGGCGCAACCGACGAAAGCGCGGGTCCCCTGCCCCGCCTTGCCGCGCTTGCCGTCATGACGAGCGAAGATGCGGCGCGCCTGCGCGCAGGCTTGCGACTTTCGAATGCGCAAGCGGCGCTGCTCGGCAAGATCGCGACTGCGCTCGAATACCTGCATGGCTGGCCGGAGCGCGAGAACGGGGCGGAGCTCGCAACAGGGTTCACTCGCCTCGTCCTCGATCTCGGCGCTCTGCCCGTTTCCGTCGCCCTCTCGATCGAAGCTCAAGGAGCAAGCACGGCCCGGCTGGCGGCGCTGCGCAGCCGCGCCGTCGAGATACCGTCCTTCCCATTGTCTGGCGCCGACATCCTGAAGCGCGGGGTTCGGCCCGGACCAGAGGTCGGGCGCCTCCTGGCGCTGGCGCGAGAGGCCTGGATTGCGGCGTCCTGCACGCTCGACAAAGCCGGCCTCGCGACCATTCTCGACGAGGTGCTGCGGGGAGTGCCCGGCCATTCTTGAACGATTCGCCAGCCCGGACGAAAACGGCTACTCTTCCCTATCCTAGGGGATGGTTCCAATGGACGACAGGAGCCCGGATCGTCCGGGCAGCAATCTCGGCAAGGTCGATATCGGCAGAGGCGAGGCGACGCGCGGGGAGACGCCCGTCGACTTGGCGCGGCGGCTCAAGGGCCGCTCGCGAGCACATGGCCGCGCCAACGCCCAACAGGCGGCCTCAGAGCCGATGGGCAGCTTTGTCCGCCACACCTACGCCCTGCCCCGCCTCGAGGCGCGTGAACGGGCGCGCGACTGGTTCAGCCGCTATCCCAAGGCCGCCTATATGACGAAAGTCGAGAGCTGGCGCCAATTGGACGACGGGTGCATCGAATTCACCATGCGCCGCCTGCCCACGGCCGATTGAAATCCTGGCGCAGGAGCGGCGGGGCGGCGGGTCATGCTCGCCGGCTGATCTCCTGAATTCTCTCAGCCGTCTTGGATCGGCAACGAGGGTCAGCCCGGGGCGGAATGCTTAGGAACCGATGCCATGGCATCCGACCAGGACCCTGCGAAGCCCCGGGCGCTGATCTTCCAAAGCTATGGCTGGAAGGATGCGTCCGAGGTCGCAGAGAGGCTGAC
>JBIOEK010000182.1:0-7423 GCA_044445925.1 Hyphomicrobiales bacterium | reverse complement strand
TCATATCGACGCCGCCGAACAGCTGGTACGAGCCCCCGCCGAGGAAGTTCGGCAGCGAAAAGCTCATCCGGAAGGCCGTGATCGTCTTGACCGTCTCCTCGCCCACCTTGAACGCCTTGCCGACGATCGCGTCGTTGACGATCGATTTCGGCAGGTCGAGCGACCAGAAATACAAAGGCAGCGATGCGAGCACGATCAGCAGGATGGCGATCTGCTCGCGCCGACTGTTTCGCCACACATAGCGAAAGAAGCTCTTGTCGATCTTCGTCACCGGACCGCCGCCCTTTCCCGCCTCCGCCATCGTGCCGGAGCGGGAGCCTTGAAGCTGACCTTGAAGCCGCGGCCATGACCCCGATCGCGGCAGGCTTCGCACGCCCTTCCGGCCGCGCGAGATTACCTATATAATGCGTCAATTGGGCAAGACTGCCAAGCCGACGGGATGCCGAACCCGGATGCGACGTAAGCGGCGGGTTGGCCAAGCAGGAATTCGATATGGGTTTGGCGAACGGGTCTGCGTCGATCGGACAGCTTGGCGGCGCCCCGCGTTTCGGCCGGCGTGCCCTGTTCTATAGCCATGACACCTTCGGCCTCGGCCATCTGCGGCGCACGCGCGCCATCGCCAACGCCCTCGCCGGGGCGCATCCGGGGCTGTCCGTGATCATCATCTCGGGCTCGCCGGTGATCGGCAGCTTCGAATATGGCAATGGCGTCGACTATGTGCGGGTGCCGGGTGTGGTCAAGCAGCCGAACGGCGATTATTCGACCATGAACCTCAAGGTCGATCTCGACGAGGCCGTGCGGCTGCGCGAGGCGATCATCCGCGAGACCGCCTCGACCTTCTCGCCGGACCTTCTCATCGTCGACAAGGAGCCGGCCGGCTTCCGCGGCGAGCTCCTGCCGACGCTCGACATGCTGCGCCAGCGCGGCGCGCGCATCGTGCTCGGCGTACGCGACGTGATGGACGATCCGGCCCTCCTGCGTCCGGAATGGGAACGCAAGGGCGCGGCGGACGCTTTGTTGCGCTATTACGACGACATCGTCGTCTACGGGCTCGAGAGCATCCACGAGCCTCTGGCATGCCTCGGCCTGCCCGCCGCCGTGCAAGACCGCATCCGCTACACGGGCTATTTGCGGCGCGAGCTGCCGCAGGAGCCCCATCTCGTCGAATATCCGCCGGTCGCGCGTGGCCAGTTCGTGCTGGTGACGACCGGGGGCGGGGGCGACGGAGACCATCTCATCGATTGGGTCCTGTCGGCCTATGAGAGCGCTGCTCCCCCCGCGGTGCCGGCGCTGATCTGCTTTGGTCCTTTCATCTCGCGCGATCAGCGACGCAACTTCCTGGAACGCATCTCGCGCCTCGACCAGGTGGACGCCATCGCCTTCGACGCCAAGATCGAGCATCTGATTAACCGCGCCAGCGCCGTGGTGGCGATGGGGGGCTACAACACCTTCTGCGAGATCCTCTCCCTCGATAAGCGGGCCCTGATCGTGCCGCGCGCCAGGCCGCGCCTCGAGCAGACGATCCGGGCGCGCCGCGCCGCCGAGCTCGGCCTCGTGCGCGTGCTCGAGGATCCCGAGGAGACGGGCCGCGGACGCCGGGAGCCGGCCGTGATGGCGCGCGCCATCGCCGATCTCTTGGGCAGCCCGCGCCCGTCCGAAGCTTATGTCGCAGGGCTCCTCGACGGCCTCGATACCATCGTCGTGGCGAGCGAGGCTTGGCTGACGCGTCGTCCGGCGGGCAGCGCGCCGCATCCACGCTACGGGGAAGCGGTCGCCTGAAAGCTTCGCCGAACCGCCTCGCCGTGATCGTCAAAGGCTATCCGCGCCTCTCGGAGACTTTCATCACGCAGGAATTGCTGGCGCTCGAGCGGAGCGGCCTCGCGATCGATATCTGGTCGCTGCGCCATCCGACCGACGCGGCCGTGCATGCGCTGAACCTCGAGGTGAAGGCAAAGCCCCATTACCTCCCCGAATATCTCTATCAGGCTCCGCTCAGGGTGGCGCGGGGCCTCCTGCACGCGGCGAGGTTGCCCGGATGGCGGCGCATGATCGGCGCCTTCTTCCACGATCTCCGGCGCGATTTCACCGCGAATCGCTGGCGCCGGCTCGGCCAGGCCTGCGTGCTCGCCCGCGAGCTCGATCCCGGCATCCGTCATCTGCATGTTCACTACCTGCATACCCCGGCTTCCGTGGCGCGCTATGCGGCGCTCCTGACCGGGCGGAGCTTCTCGTTCTCGGCGCATGCCAAGGACATCTGGACGACGCCCGAATGGGAGCGGCGCGAGAAGATCGCCGATGCGCGCTGGGGGGTCACTTGCACCCGCCAGGGCTTCGACGAGCTCAAGCGCATCGCCGCGCCGCAAGATCGCGAACGCCTGGCGCTCGTCTATCACGGGGTCGATCCTCGCCGCATGCCGCCGGCGCCCCTGGCGCGCCCGCCGCGCGACGGTTCTGATCCGAAGGATCCCGTCCTCTTGCTGTCGATCGGGCGCCTGGTGGCGAAGAAAGGCTTCGACACCTTCCTGTCGGCCGCGGCCTTGCTGCCGGCAAATCTCAACTGGCGCGCCACCATCATCGGCTCGGGCGAGCTCAAGGCCGAGCTCGCCCTCCTTGCCGAAAGGCTCGGGCTTTCCGCCCGCGTAGCCTTCGCCGGGGCGCTCGCCCAGGACCAGGTGGTCGCGGCGCTGCGGGCGGCCGACCTCTTCGTCCTGCCCTGCCGGAAGGGCGAGAAGGGGGATCGCGACGGCCTGCCCAATGTGCTCCTCGAGGCGGCTTCGCAGAGCCTCGCCATCCTGTCGACGAACTACGCCGCCGTGCCTGAATTCGTCGAGAACGGGCGGCAGGGCGTGCTGGTCGCGCCGGAGGAACCGCGAGCGCTCGGCCTCGCCATGGCAGCGCTGATCGGCGATCCCGGGCGGCGGGCCGAGCTCGGGAGAGCGGCGCGCCGGAAATTCGAGACCGCCTTCTCCTTCGGGGCCGGCATCGCCGCGATCGAGGAACGGCTTAGGGCTTCGATCGAGGGGGCCTGATCTCGAGCTCCACTCTGCCCAGCCCCTCGATCTCGGCCACGATCTTGCAGGCGCCTTCGATGAAGGGGCAGCCGTTCAGCGTCCCAGTGGTCACGAATTGGCCGGCCTTCAACCCGCCCATGAGGTCGCAGGGGTTGTTGGCGTAGTCGATCACCGGGGCGAGAGGATCGCCCTTGGCGTGGCCGCCGACCCCGTCATGGATATTGCGACCGTCGATGGCGAGCCTGCAGCGCAGCCGCGACAGATCGAGGCCGCGGAAATCCTTCACTTCCTTGCCGCGCGCATAAGCGCCGTTGCTGATATTGTCGGCGAGGAGAACGATGAAGGGGGGCTTCGGCGGGGCGGGGAAGCGCGATTCGACGATCTCGATGCCGGCGAGCAGCGCCTCCGACGCCTCGAGGATCTCGGCGCGGCCATAGGGCCTTTCGGGGCGGGGCGGCAGATCCTTGCCGAGGAGGAGCGCGATCTCGACCTCGATGCCGCTCTTCCCGCTAGGCCCGGGGTGGAGCGTGGCGCCGCTGCGGCAGGTGACCCCGCTATAGATCGGGGCCCCGACCGGGATGCCGTCTGGCGTATAGCCCACCTTCCAGCCGGCGACCGTTTCCCCGATCGCCGCCATGACCTCCTTCTGGACCAGCATGGCTTCGGCGACGCCCGTGGGCGCAGTTTCCGGCGCGTAGCTCGCGAGCTTCCCCCGTCGGCGCGCCTCGATCAGGCCGCGCGCGAGCTTCGAGGTGTCGGTGGTCATGGTCGGCCTCTCTTCTTGGGCTGTCTCTAGGAAACGGCGCGGCGGTCGGCGGGGGCCGACCGATAGCCCGACACCTCGTCGCCGGCATTGCGCGCCAGGCGGATATTCATGAGTATGGACGAGGCGCTCAGGAGCGCCACCAGCACGAAGGCGACCTTGAAATCCTCGAGATGGATGGCGTGGTCTCCGCGCATCGTCTGCATGCCTTGCAGCACCAGCGCCGAGAAGGCGATGCCGACCGATCCCGAAAGCTGCTGCGAAACGCTCGAGAAGCTCGAGGCCCGGCTCATCGCGGCTTGCGGCACATCCGCATAGGCGACGGCGTTGAGGCTGGTGAATTGCAGCGAGCGGAAGAACCCGCCCGAGAGCAGCACGGCGTAGATCAGGAGATGCGGGGTGCTCGGGGTGAATAGCGCGGAGGCTGCGAGGAACAGGGCGCTGATGGCGGTGTTCGATACCAGCACGCGCCGGAAACCGAAGCGTCGCAGGATCGGCCCCGCCGTGAACTTCATGCACAAGGCCCCGGCCGCCGAGGCGAAGGTGAGCGAGCCCGATTCGAAGGGCGTCAGGCCGAAGCCGACCTGCAGCATCATCGGCAGGACGAAGGGGATCGCTCCGACGCCCGCGCGAAAGAAGAAGCCGCCGATGACGCTCGTCCGATAGGTGCGCAGCGAAAGAAGCCTGAGGTCGAGGATCGGCGCCTCGACCTGGCCCGCATGCCTCACATAAAGGCACATCAGGATGGCGCCCGTGACGATCAGCCCGGCATCCGGCAGGGCCGGCATCACCTGGCCGCCCGCCGCCGTCAGGCCGAACACCAAGGTCGACAGGCCGAGCCCCGAAAGCGCGAAGCCCAGGAGATCGAGGGGCGGCCGGTCGCTTTCGCGCAGGTCCGGGATGAAACGCGTGGCGAGCGCGATGCCGATGATCCCGATCGGGACATTGATCCAGAAGATCCAGCGCCAATGGAAATAGGTGGTGATGAAGCCGCCGAGCATCGGCCCGAAGACCGGTCCGATCAAGGCCGGCATGGTCAGATAGGTGAGGGCGCGCACCAGGTCGCTCTTGGGCACGGTGCGCAAGAGGATGAGCCGTCCGACCGGAACCATCATGGCCCCGCCCACCCCCTGCAGCGCGCGCGCCGCGACGAAGCCGTAGAGCGTCGTGGTGAAGCCGCAGGCGATCGAGCCGAGCGTGAAGATGCCGATGGCGGCGCGGAAGACCGTGCGTGAGCCGAAGCGGTCGGCGCACCAGCCGCTGATCGGGATGAGGACGGCGAGCGTCAGCAGATAGGAGGTGAAGGCGAGCTTCAGGTTGATCGGGTTGACGTCGAGGTCGGCGGCGATCGCCGGCAACGAGGTTGCGATCACGGTGCCGTCGATATTCTCCATCAGGAGAGCGCTGGCGATGACGAGCGGAAGAAGGAGCGGGCCGGAGGGCATGACGCTCCCTTGTCGCGCGATGAGGGCGGCAATTCAAGGGCGGCGGGCAGCGATCGGGCCCTGGAGAATTGGTGTCATCCCCGGCGAGCCCGGATCAGGTCCAGGCGTTAATCTGGGTGAGGAAGGGGATCCGCGAATGCTCGAGGCGCTTGGGTTACCCTCCCCTCGCCTCGGACCAGGTCCGAGGCGAGGGGAGGAATGACGGCGTATTCCTTGGCGACGGCTAAGCTCTCACCTCTCGAAGAAGAGCCGCGCGCGATCCTCAGGCTGCCTCCTCGTGAGCCTCCTCGGCTTCCCCTTCCGCGCCCTTCGGCCCGCGGCGTGGGCCCTTCTGCAGGAAGGACTCCATCAGCTTGATGGTCTCGTCATGGGGAGCGCGGTTGACCGCGGCGATCTCGCGCGCCAGGCGGTCGCTCGCCGCCTCATAGAGCTGACGCTCGCTATAGGACTGCTCGGGTTGCGCATCGCTGCGATAGAGGTCGCGCACCACCTCGGTGATCGAGACGAGGTCGCCGGAATTGATCTTCGCCTCATATTCCTGGGCGCGGCGCGACCACATGGTCCGCTTGATGCGCGGGCGGCCCTTGAGCATCTCCAGCGCCTTCGCGACATCGTTGGCGTCCGACAATTTGCGCATGCCGACGCTCGCGGCCTTGGCGGTCGGAACGCGAAGCGTCATCTTTTCCTGGTCGAAGGTCACGACGAACAGCTCGAGCTTGAAGCCGGCGATCTCTTGTTCCTCGATGCTCATGATCTGCCCGACGCCATGCGCCGGATAGACCACATGCTCGCCGGTCTTGAAACCGTGCCTTTGAACCGCCTTTTTCGCAGACATAATTGACATGCCTCCACATGTGACCAGGGGGCCCCGGGCTCGACGCGCCGAAGGTTGCCGCAAGAACGGCAACGATCACGTGCGTTTGGTCGGGGTTATCAAAAGAAGTAGCTCGAGCAACGATCCTGGCCGCGATCAGACCAAAATGGCGCGAGAAGCGTCCCGCGCCGTTTTCCTTTCGAACGAAGTCGCAGCGCTGACGCGGCACACCAGCATCGTTACCCAGAAGTGAACATCTATCACATTCCAGGCTAAATTGCAAAAACGATTGTTAAAATCTGAGGTGTCGGGTCAAGAAGACCTGCGCGAGGGGGCGCGTAACGTATCGTTTTCTGCCGCTTCGGCTCTTATTTTGCGCCCTACTTGGCGCCCTACGGAGCCTGGCGCAGCCTCGGAAAATTCGTCATTTCGAGGAGCCAGTCATTTCGAGGAGGCAAAGCCGACGAAGTCCTTCATTGCGAAGGAAGCACGTCTTTCAGGAGCCGGAAAGGCGCAATGATACCCCCGCCGGAAACGGGCGTGCCCGTCTTCCCGGCGAGTCCGTCCCAGGCGGCCTTGCTCAGGCGGATTTGGCCTTGAGCACCTGCCGGCCGCGATACATGCCGGTCTTCAGGTCGATATGGTGCGGGCGGCGCAATTCGCCCGAATCCTTGTCCTCGACATAGGTTGGGCGCACGAGCGCGTCGGCGGAGCGACGCTGGCCGCGCTTCATGGGCGAGGTCTTTCTTTTCGGAACGGCCATGACGAACTCCATTGAGGCCTTCCAAGCCAGAGCGCCTTGTGGCGCCGCGCGGACGGAAGGCTCGAATTTTTCAGAACGCGGCCGATACACCAATTCGGCGGGCGATGCCAGCCCCGTCGCGGCAGGGTGATGGATCAGCTCGGAATTCGGCACGCGCGGCGTTGTGGCACACTGCCGACGCCACTCCCGTGCCGAGATTCGCCGAGATATGTTCCCCTTGTGTTTCGATCGAAAATCGAATAGAGTTGCGCGAGATTTGGGGCAGCCGGCGCTCGCGCGCGGCTCCGGTTTTTTGAAGCGTGAATATCGACGCAAGGGGCGCATGGCGCGCTGCCCCGGCGCGCCTGCGGCTCCTGGATCGGCTTAGCCTTCGGTCAAGCCAAGCCTTCGGACGGCCATGTCGCAACGCAACATGAACCTGGCTTTTGCCGACCCATCAAGGGTACTGTGATACCTGCTCCCGCTGCATTTCGCCTGCATTTGCAGCGGCGCCGCACTGCAGCAAGCATGTGGTTTCGGCCATGGGAGGCTTGACCGTTGTCAGGCGGAAGCGGCCTTCCCCGAGCAAAAAAATTGCGTGTCGAAAATCAACATTCCTCAACATTCTCCTCCTGTCATGACCGGGCG
>JBIOEK010000181.1:0-7466 GCA_044445925.1 Hyphomicrobiales bacterium | reverse complement strand
TTCGGCGCCGCCTTCCTGGTGTCGTTCGTGCCGCTGGCGCGCATCGTTCCGCCCGGCCGCGCCGACAGGCTGCGGCGGGTCGATCGCGATTCGCGATCGCGCCACGGGCTCGCCAGCGCCTGGGCCGATCGGCTCGGCGCCGGCGTGCAGGATGGCGAGACGCGCGCCCTGTGGCAGGCGCATCGCCACCGCCTGAGGGCAGGGCTCGCGGTCGCCCGCGTCGGCTGGCCGCGTCCCGGCATGGTCGACCGCGACCGCTATGCCCTGCGCGTGGCGCCGCTGCTCCTGCTCGTGGCGGCCTTCTTCGCCGCGGGCCCAGACCGGCTCCAGAGGATTGCCGCCGCGCTCGATCCGCGCCCGCTGGCCGCCGCAACCGTCGAAGCGAGGATCGACGGCTGGATCGATCCGCCGGCCTATGCGCGTATGCCGCCTTTGGTGATCGATTTCGCCAAGTCGCAGGACGGCAGGCTCGATCTGCGCGCCCCGGTCGGTTCGACCCTGGTGCTGCGCTGGCCGGAAGGCTCGGGCGTCAAGGTGCAGCCGAGCGAAGGCCTCAAGGTGCAAGGCCAGGCGACGGCATCGGCAGGCGTCAGCGAGACACGCTGGCGCCTCGCGGCAGATGGCAGCGTCGCCATCACGGGCGGAGCGCGAGAGCAGCTCTTGTCGATCGCCGCCATTCCGAACGAGGCGCCGAGCATCCGTATCGTCGGGGAGCCCAAGACCAATATCCGCGGCACGGTCACCTTGAGCTATGAAGGCACGGACGAATACGGCATCGCTTCCGTCGAGACCCGGATCGCCGAGCCGCGCCTGCATGGAAAGCCTATGCTGGGCGGACACCCCCTCGTCGAGCCTCCGGTCGCCAAACTGTCCCCGCCCTCGGTGCGGCCCGGTGCGCCGCCCGCGCGCGATACCTTCGACCTGTCCGCGCATCCCTGGGCCGGGGTCGAGGTGACGCTGCGGCTCGCCGCCAAGGACGAGGCAGGGCTCGACGGCGTGAGCGAGCCGGTGACCTTGACGCTGCCCGAGCATCCTTTCACCAAGCCTTTGGCACGCACGCTCGCGGAGCAGCGGCGCAAGCTCGCGCTCGATGCCGACAAGCGCCCGCAGGTGCTGGAGGCGCTCTACGCGCTGATGATCGCGCCGGAGCGATTCATGCCGCAGACCGGCATCTATATCAGCCTGAGATCGATCACGCAGCGACTAGCGGCTGCGGCGACCGACGACGAGCTCGAAGGCGTCGTCTCGGATTTGTGGGAGCTGGCGCTCGTGATCGAAGGCTCGGGCCCGACACGGGCGCTCGATGCGCTGCGCGCCGCCGAGAAGGCCCTGAAGGACGCGCTCGCCAATGGTGCCTCCAAGGAGGAGATCGAGCAACGCATGGCCGAGCTTCGCCAGGCGCTCGACCGCTATATGCGCGAGCTTGCCGATCGCGCCAGGGAGAATCCGAGCTCGAAGCAGGCCGAGCGCAATATGAAGATGCTGACCCAGCGCGACCTGCAATCGATGCTCGACAAGCTCGGCGAGATGGCCAAGAACGGCGAGCGCGATCGCGCCGAGCGCATGCTCGACCAGCTCAGGGATTTCCTCGACAATCTGCAGACCGCGGAGGGCGATCAGGATAGCGCCGATGATCAGCAGCTCAGCGAGGAGGAGCAGGCGCTCGACGAAATGAGCGAGCTGCTGCGCAAGGAGCTCGAGCTGCGCGACGATACGCAATCGGCCGACCGGCAGCGCCAGGCCGGCAAGCGGCCGGGTCAGCAGCAGCCGGGCCAAAAGGGCCAAGGCGACCAGGACCAGGCGCAAGGCCAGGGCTCCGGCCAGGATCGCCTCGATAGCCTCGCGGAGCGCCAGCAACGGTTGCGCCAGCGCCTCCAGGAGCTCGGCAAGAAGCTCGGGCGGATGGCCCCGGGCGATGCCCAGAAGGGCCTCGGCGACGCCGGGCGCGAGATGCAGGGGGCCGAAGGCGCGCTCGGCCAGGGTGACGCATCTGGGGCGACCGGCGCCGAAGGACGCGCCATCGAGGCCATGCGCAAGGGCATGAACGCCTTGAGCGATCAGATGGCCCAGCAGCAACAGCAGCAAGGCGGCCAGCAGGGCCCGGATGGGCGCGGCCGTGGCCGCTCGCGCATGGTGCGCGGCGGCGTCGACCCGCTGGGACGTGGCGTCGACCGCGCCGAGGACGAGTATGGCGAGGGCGATTACGATAACGGGCTCGGCTACGGAAAGCGCAACGGCCTGCAGGGCAATGTTGCCGAGCGCGCCCGCGAGATCCTACAGGAGCTGCGCCGCCGCCTCGGCGATCCGTCGCGCGCGCAAGAAGAGCTCGACTATATCGAGCGACTGCTCAAGACGCGGTAGGCAGAAGGAGGCGCCCTCAATACGGGAAGGGCCAGGTCCTGAGCTTCTGCTTCGCGGTCGACCAGAGCCGCGCCAGGCCATGCGGCTCGAGCGCCAGGAAGAGGATGATCAGCGCGCCGGTGATCACGAATGTCAGCTGCTCGACGGTCGCCGGCGTCACGTGGAGCCCGATCGCCGGCAGGACGGCGCGCAACAGGATGGGCAGGATGTAGATCAGCGCCGCGCCGAAGAAGCAGCCGATCAGGCTGCCCAGCCCGCCGATGATGGCCATGAACAGGATCTGGAAGGATTGCTCGACGGAAAACACCTCCGGCTCGGCGCTTCCCTGCCAGAAGAACACCAGCATCGCGCCGGCGACCCCGCAATAGAAGCTCGACACCGCGAAGGCGAGAAGCTTCGTCGGCAGGAGCTTGATGCCCATGAGCTCGGCGGCAATATCCATGTCGCGCACCGCCATCCAATTGCGCCCGATGCGGCCATGCACCAGGTTGGAAGCGGCGAGCGTGAGCAGGATGACGATGCCGAGCGTCGCATAGTAGCGCACCAGCGGGGAGGCAGTGGCCCCGGTGAGCGGGATGCCGAACAGGGTGCGCAGCGGCACCTCGATGGCGCCGGAGGCATTGTAGTTCACCAGCCAAGCGGCGCGCGAGAAGACCCATTGCAGGAAGAATTGCGCGGCGAGCGTGGCGACCAGCAGGTAGAAGCCCTTGATCCTGAGCGAGGGCAGGCCGAACAGGGCGCCGGCGAGCGCCGAGAACAGGCCGGAGGCGATGATGAAGACGAGGATGTTGACGCCCGGAAAGACGCTGGTGAGCTTGTAGCAGGCGAAGGCTCCCACCCCCATAAAGGCGCCGGTGCCCAGCGACAGCAGCCCCGTATAGCCGGTGAGGATATTCAGGCCGATGGTCGCGAGCGACAAGACGAGCAGCGGCACCATGATCACGTCGAGGAAGAAGGGCGAGCCGAGGAGCGGAATGCCGATGAGCGCGACGACCAGGATGGTGGCGAGGCCGATCCGGTCCTGCCGGATCGGGAACACGGCCATGTCGGCCGCGTAGCTCGTCTTGAACTGGCCGACTTCGCGATAGAACATGACCCGGCCCTATATCCGCTCGATGATTTTTTCGCCGAACAGGCCGTGCGGCCGAAACAGCAGGAAGACGAGGGCGATCACATAGGCGAACCAGCTTTCGATGCCTCCCCCGAACAGCGGCCCCCAATAGAATTCTCCGAGCTTCTCGCCGACACCGACGATGAGGCCGCCGACGATGGCGCCCGGCACCGAGGTGAAGCCGCCGAGAATCAGCACGGGCAACGCCTTGAGCGCGATGATCTGCAGCGCGAAGGAGACATTCGAGCGCGCCCCCCACAGGATGCCGGCGACCAGCGCCACGATGCCGGCCGCGAACCAGACGATCACCCAGATCTGCTCGAGCGAGATGCCGACCGAGAGCGCCGCCTTGTGGCTGTCGGCGACGGCGCGCAAGGCGCGCCCGATCCGCGTCGACTGGAAGAAGAAGGCGAGCCCCGCGATCAACAGGCCGGCGATCACGGCCGCAGCGATATCGAGCTTCTGGAAGGTGACGCCGCCGCCTAGCATCTTCACGTCGATGGCGCCTTGCGGCAGATAGAGCTCGGCCGTGATCATGTTCTTGGGATCGCCGCCGAAGACGAGCTCGCCCAACCCGATCAAGATGTAGGTGAGCCCAAAGGTCGCCATGAACAAGATGATGTCGGGCTGGTTGACGAGCGGGCGCAGCACCAGGCGTTGCACCGCGAAGGCGAGCACCAGCATCACGAGGAGGGTCAGCAACAGCGCCGCGAACGCCGGCACGCCCTTCTCGTAGAGCCCGACGAGGGTGAGCCCCGCGAACACCACCATGATCCCTTGCGCGAAGTTGAAGACCCCCGACGCCTTGTAGATCAGCACGAAGCCGAGCGCGATCAGGGCATAGAGCACGCCGGCGACCAGGCCCTCCCAGATCGTCTGCGCCAGAAGGTCGGGCGCGCCGGCCATCTGCACGAAGGGATCGACAAACACTAAGTAGAGGAAATTCATCAGGGGCTGCGTCTGGTCCCAGGAAAGCGGGTTCCGCAGCAAACAGAGGCGGCTATGGTTTCGTCAAGGGCTTTGATGATCTTGCGCGCCGTCTGAAGAGAACCATTCTCGGTTCGGCTCGGAGCAAACTCGCACCATCCCTGCCTTAGCTGCTCGCCCGCTACCTCACCGGCCCTGAGCAGCTCGGCCCCTGACCTAAACCGCTTCCGACTCCTTCATGCGCACCGCCCTCTTGCGGTCATTGGGGTCGAGGATCAGCTTGCGCAGGCGGATCGACTTCGGGGTGACCTCGACGAGCTCGTCGTCTTGGATATAGGCGATGGCCTTTTCGAGCGTCATGCGGATCGGCGGTGTGAGGCGCACGGCCTCGTCCTTCGAGGTGGTGCGGATATTGGTGAGCTTCTTGCCCTTGAGCACATTCACCTCGAGGTCGTTGTCGCGGGTGTGCTCGCCGACCAGCATGCCTTGATAGACCTTCCAGCCGGGCTCGATCATCATCGGGCCACGATCCTCGAGATTCCACAGCGCATAGGCAACGGCCTCGCCCTGCTCGTTGGAGATCAGCACGCCGTTGCGGCGCCCGGCGATATCGCCCTTGAACGGCGCGTATTCGTGGAACAGCCGGTTCATTACCGCCGTGCCGCGCGTATCGGTGAGCAATTCGCTCTGGTAGCCGATGAGGCCCCGCGTCGGGGCATGGAAGACGAGGCGCAGCCGGTCGCCGCCCGAGGGGCGCATCTCGACCATCTCGGCCTTGCGCTCCGACATCTTCTGCACGACGATGCCCGAATGCTCCTCGTCGACATCGATCGTTACCTCCTCGATCGGTTCGAGGAGGTTGCCGGACGCCGCGTCGCGTTGCAGCACGACCTTGGGGCGCGACACGGAAAGCTCGAAGCCCTCGCGGCGCATCTGCTCGATGAGGATGGCGAGCTGGAGCTCGCCGCGGCCGGCGACCTCCATGGCGTCCTTGCCCGGCGTTTCGGAGACGCGCAACGCCACATTGCCCTCGGCTTCCTTCAACAGCCGGTCGCGAATGACGCGGCTCGTCACCTTGTCGCCCTCGGTGCCCGCGAGCGGGGAATCGTTGACGAGGAATGTCATGGCGACGGTCGGGGGGTCGATCGGCTGGGCGTGCAGCGGCTCGGTCACCTCGAGCGCGCAGAAGGTGTCGGCGACCGTGGCCTTGGTGAGACCCGCGATGGCGACGATGTCGCCAGCTTCCCCGATATCGATCGCCTGCCGCTCGATGCCGCGGAAGGCCAGGATCTTCGAGATGCGGCCTTGCTCGATGAAGTTGCCGTCATGGGAGAGCGCCTTGATGGTCTGGTTCGACCTGACGCAGCCGGAGCTGATGCGCCCGGTGATGATGCGCCCGAGATAGGGATTGGCTTCGAGAATGGTGCCGAGCATGCGAAACGGCCCTTCCTCGACGGTCGGCTCCGCGACATGTTCGAGCACCAGGTCGAAGAGCGGCGCCATGCCCTGGTCCTTGGGCCCTTCGGGCTTGCGGGCCATCCAGCCCTGCTTCGCCGACCCGTAGAGGATCGGGAAATCGAGCTGCTCATCGGTCGCGTCGAGCGCGGCGAAGAGATCGAACACCTCGTTGACGACCTCGCTCGAGCGCTGCTCCTGCTTGTCGACCTTGTTGACGCAGACGATCGGCTTGAGCCCGATCTTCAGGGCCTTGGAGACCACGAATTTCGTCTGCGGCATTGGGCCTTCCGCCGCGTCGACGAGGACGATGGCGCCATCGACCATGCTGAGGATGCGCTCGACCTCGCCGCCGAAATCCGCATGGCCGGGCGTATCGACGATGTTGATGCGCGTGCCCTTCCAGACCACGGAGGTGCATTTGGCGAGGATGGTGATGCCGCGCTCGCGTTCGAGCTCGTTCGAATCCATGACCCGCTCGGCGACCTTCTGATTCTCGCGGAAGGAGCCGGATTGGCCGAGCAGCTTGTCGACGAGGGTCGTCTTGCCATGATCGACATGGGCGATGATGGCGATGTTGCGGATATTCATATGGCGACCTGAAACGATAAAGGCCCCCGCTTCGCCTCCCATCGGGGCCGGCGAAGCGAAGGCGTGAAAACCCAACCCTGGCTCTATATGGGTAGCCGCCTCGCCGCAACCACCATTGTTGCAGCGCAGCAAGCTCCGCGCAGGCTTCGCGGCGCGCAGGTCGGTCTTCGCGCGCAGATCGGCAAGAGGATGATTGCGGCAAAGCGGCATGCTAAGCTTGCCAACCCGCTCAGCGAAATGGAATCCGCATGCTCGCAGGCGAGCTCGCCCTCGCGGTCGCCGCCCTGTTCACCGGCGCCGCCCTCTACGTCAACATCGCCGAGCAGCCGGCAAGGCTGAAGCTCGACGATCGGGCGCTTCTTGCGCAATGGAAGCCCGCCTATGAGCGCGGCTTCATGATGCAGGCGCCGCTGGCCGTTATCGGGTTCCTCCTCGGGCTCGCCGCCTGGTGGCTGACGGGCAGGCTAGGCTTTGTCGCAGGCGCGCTTCTCATGATCGCCAACTGGCCCTGGACGCTGCTCGCCATCATGCCGACCAACGCCGTCCTGATGCGGACAGAACTCGCCGATGCCGGCCCCGCGTCCCGCGCCTTGATCGTGAAGTGGAACGGCCTCCACGCGGTTCGGACGGCACTCGGCGCACTTGCGGGACTCGCATTCCTCGTCGCGCTTTCGTCCTGATGATTGGAAGCGAGATCGAAGCGAAGTGACGCGCGACAACGAGGTTTTCGATTATGTGATCGTGGGCGCCGGCTCTGCCGGCTGCGTGCTGGCGGACCGCCTGAGCGAGGATGGGCGCTTCAGCGTGCTCGTGCTCGAGCATGGAGGCGCCAACCGCTCGATCGTCATCGACATGCCGAGCGCGTTGTCGATCCCGATGAACAGGGACCGCTATAATTGGCGCTATGAGAGCGAGCCCGAGCCGCATCTCGGGGGGCGCAGGATGCATTGCCCGCGCGGCAAGGGGCTCGGCGGCTCCTCGGCGATCAACGGGCTCGTCTATGTAAGGGGCAACGCGCTGG
>JBIOEK010000180.1:0-7474 GCA_044445925.1 Hyphomicrobiales bacterium | reverse complement strand
CTTCATGCCGGCGCCGCCCACGACCTATTACGAGATGGTCGACAAGCGGCTGCCCGGCCATGGCAAGCCGGTCGAGCGGCTCGAGGCCGACGGCATCCTGATCGACGGCGAGGGCGTAGATGACGGGCGGCGCACCAAGGTGCTGCTGCAAATCTTCTCAGGAACGGTGCTCGGCCCGATTTTCTTCGAGTTTATCGAGCGCAAGGGCGATGAGGGCTTCGGCGAAGGCAATTTCCGCGCTCTCTTCGAGTCGATCGAGGAGGATCAGATCCGGCGCGGCGTGCTGGGGCCGAAGGCCGCCGAGTAGGAACGACCTCGAAGAGGGCGGCGGCGCGATCGGCTCCAAACCATGAATTCACGGTCGGTTCGCCGGAATGCACGCCCCTGCGGCCGGCCGAGCTTCATCCTCGTCCTGCCATCCGCGACCGAGGACATGCACATAGCCAAGTCCTGCTTCGCTCCGGACGCGATTACGCTTCAGGATTTCATCGCGATGAATTATTCTTCGCAAGATAACTTGCATTTTGGCAGCAAACGTCCATATTAAACATGCGGTTTGTTGCGTTTTTAATGGCATCGGCGGGCGTATCGTCTTTCTACTCGACCAACGAAATCGTGCCGAATGCTAAAGATTATGCGGAGCGAGCCGGAAACGAATCCTGGCGCCGCGGCGTAGATGAGCAGCAATTCAAACGAAGCCGGAGAGCGCTGATTCACCGGCTTTCCCGCATCCGCAGGAGAGAAAGACCCGTGACGACACGCACCACGAGATCCACAATGTCGTTCAGGGCGCCTTTCATGCTCCCCGAATTGGACCATGCCCAGCCGGCCGGCGATTATCTCCTGGACACGGACGAGGAGTTGATCGAAGGCATATCGCGGCTGGCGTGGCGGCGCGTCGCAACTTTCCTGCACCTCCCGGCGGTCGCAAAGGCTCGCCACTCCATCGAGCTCGTAGCCGTCGATTCGGTCGGGCTCGATGCGGCACAGTTGAGGGACCGCGGACTAACGATGTAGCGCCGATTTCAAGATCTCCGCGCCCAAAGTCTTCTTCGCAGCGAAAGCCAGCACATGAACATCCACTTATACAAGATCAGCCAGAACGTGCTCCTTGCCGAGCATGCGGGCATAAACCTGAAGCTGGCCGCGACCTACAAGATCGTCGCTACGCTTCCGGAGCGCGAATCGGAATTGCAGTACCGCGTCAAGGGCGACCATGAGCGCTTCGAGCGCGTCGTCGGGGAGTATCAGATAACGGCGATCGAGGAGCCACTGGCCATGGCGGGGAACGGGGGAAGCTGAACGAGCGCGTGCGGCAACCCAAGAACTTGACGTGATATCCCTCATTCGAACGAGATGGGGACGGCTCGAGCGGAGCCGGGCCTGAGATTCCGATCGGGAATTTGCGCGAAGCGGCACGGAGCCTATCACCATGACGGACCGAGCCGAGGGTCTCGACCAGCACCGCGGGATGGCGGCCCAAAAGGCGACCGAGCTGCGTCGCCTCGTTGCAGAGGTCGCCGCCGACCAGGAGGCGCTCCGATCGCGCCAGGACAAGCTCGAAACGCAGCTCATGGCCGTGCCCGCGCTGACTTGGCCCGATGCTGCCGAAAAGGCGCGCTATTTGTTGACGCTTTTCGCTGCCACGCTTGCGGCACAAGACCCTCGCCGGCAGACGCTGATCGCCAATGTGCTCGAGGATTTTCGAAGGCTTTCGGACGAAATGAGCGAGCCCGGCCATCCCAATTGATCCGCGACTTCGCGGGTGCTTGCCGATATTGACGAGCGCCCTCTCCGACAGCTTGCCATTATTCATCGGCTCGCAGGGCCGCTTCGAGGCGCGCCGCGATCACCGCGGTCGCCTCGGAGGAGTTCACCACCGTCCCGCCTTCCATTACGATGGTCGACGTTCCCGTCGGAGATGTCTGCACGACGACGACGCGATCGGGGCGCACGAAATTCGTTCCGCCCAGGCTTTTCACTTCGACGAACCGTGTCACGGGAGGTCACCTTCATTCGCTGCGCGCAGGAGCCGCTACTCAAGAGCCATCGAGAAGGCTCATGGCCCCAAGGCTCGAAGCCGGGGTCGCGGCCGAATGCGCTACGCGATTGAAGCATCGGCCGCCGCCGACAATCGGGCGACGATCATCGGCACATCCTGGCCCTCATCAAGAAATTTAGCGAGCCCTATTTTCGGCAAGCCCGTCCGCGCATCCCTCGACCATGGCTATCGTGGCGGCAACAGCGTATGGGACCTAATCCGACTCAACGAGGATTAGGCGGTTGGCGCACGAATTCACCGTGGACAGAAGCACGGAATCGACGATCGAAATTCGTCATATCGGCGAAGGCCATCGCTACGCCTTCCACGTTTCGAATGACCGGCCGGACCGCCGAAGCTTTCGCAACCCGATCGTCCGGGAGGGCCCGCGGGCGGCCTTCAACAGCAAATATCTGGCCGCCAAGGCGCGGCTCTTTGCCGAACGCGAAGGCAGGATAGCAAACATCATCGACTGACAGGACCGTCGGCCGCCGCTCGCCGCAACAGCGACCCTTCCCGGCATGAGGCCTTCGGCCGTCTCGTCGGGATGCGAGTCCCATGTCGACACGACCAAGACCTGCGAAATAGCCGGCAATTCCTGTCCCTCGACGAAATTATCGACCGATACTTGACGTTCTCCGATAATACGACCATATACGCAAGATCGATTTAGGCCGGACAACTTGGCCCCGCGCGATATCACCTCGCGCAAGCTGATGACCTTCCACCAATTTCGACCACTTGCTTTCCGCTGCGCCCCGCGGCGGGAGGATTTCATCTTACACCCAGGAAAGGTTCATCATGAGCACGGGTATCGTCAAATGGTTCAACACCCAGAAGGGCTTCGGCTTCATTCAGCCGGATGACGGCAGCAAGGACGTCTTCGTCCATATCAGCGCCCTCGAGCGCGCCGGCATCCGCGATCTCCAGGAAGGCCAGAAGATCAGCTTCGAGCTGATCGAGGACCGCCGATCGGGCAAGATGTCCGCGGATCAGCTCCAAGCGAGCTGAGGTTCTTCAGCCGGGACTAACCGGCTGGGACTGGCCACCTGAGACAGGCCCGCTCCGGAGCGTCGGCGACCACGGATGTACTGGCGCCGGCCGCTCGCGGGAGCGGGTCGATGAATTGACGTAAAGGGTCAGGCTCAGCTCTGGCCCTTTTCGTTTGGCACGTGAGACAAGGCATGACGCAGCTCGGGCACGCGTGCGGTCATGGCCTTTTCCCCGGATGGCCCCCCTCGCCGATATCGAAATAGAGGCCTGCCATCAGCTCCAGCGCCTCGCGCACCAGGGCTGCCGGCACATGCTCGTTCGGCGCGTGCTGCGAGCAGCCGCCATAGGAATGGGGAATCCAGATGGTCGGCAGGCCGAGCGTCTCGGAGAAGACATCGTTGGGCAGCGAGCCGCCGGCATTGGGAATGATGGTGGGAGCTTGGCCGCCGGTGCGCTCGAGGGACGCAGCGACAAACCTCACCCAAGGGTGGTCGGGATCGAGCCTCGTCGCCTTGAAGAAGGATTCGCGCGAAGGCTCGACCACGACTTTCCCGAAGCCGTAGCGCCGCAGATGGCGGCGCAGCGCCGGGATGATGTCGTCGGGATCGATGCCGACGACGAAGCGCAGCTGGCAGCGCGCCCAGGCGCGCGGCGGGATGGCATTCACGGGCGCATCGGGCGTGCCGCAAGTATAGGCCAGAACCGAGAAGGAGCACCAGCCATAAACGCGCTCGGCGGGGGTGAGGCCGGCTTCCCCCCAATTGCGATCGATGCTCGGCGCGCCGGGATCGCCGCCCGGCTCGACGCCTTCGAGCACGCGCCGCACATTGGCCGGAAGCTCGGCCGGCACCCATTCGGGGATGCGGATCTGCCCGGTCGGCCCCACGATCGAGGCGATGGCGTGAGCGAGCTCGATGCCGGGATCGGAGAGCAGCCCTCCCCAATTGCCGGAATGGTGCCCGCCCTCGCGCGCCTCGATCGACAGGTCGAAATTGAAGGCGCCGCGCGTGCCGAGCGACAGGTCCGGCCGCTCGCGATGGATGCGCGGTCCGTCGGAGCCGATCAGGACGTCTGCGGCAAGGAGATCGCCATGTCGCCTCGCGAGCTCGCCAAGGCCCGGCGAGCCCGTCTCCTCGCCCATCTCGATCAGGTAGCGGGAGTTGAAGCCGAGCTTGTCGCCGCGCGCCTCGAGCACGGCCTCGAGGGCTGCGAGGTTGATCGAATGCTGACCCTTATTGTCGACGACGCCCCTGCCATACCATTTGCCGTCGCGCTCGGTCAGAAGCCAGGGCGAGAGATTGTCGATCCAGCGCCCCTCCATGCCGAGCACCGTATCGCCATGGCCATAGCCGAGCACCGTGACGAGGGAGGGATCCTCGATACGCTCGGCCAAGAGAAACGGCCCCTTGGCGCCCTCGACGCTGAGGATCCTGCAGGTGAAGCCGAGCCGCTCGAGCTCGGGCGCCATGAGCTTGCGTACATAATCGTCGAGCGCCTGGGCGCTTCCCGGATTCTGGCTCTCGGTCGGCACCGCGATGCGGCGCGCCAGCGCCGCCTTGAAGGCGCCAGAGTCGAAGGCCCGGCGGACATTGGCGATCGCGGCGGCGCGGCTCATGCGGAGGCTCCTATTGCTGACGGGGCAAGCTAGCAGAGGAGCGAGGGGCTACGAAAGTCGCGGGCGACCCCCGCATGCCTCGATGGATGCCCTTTACGACAGCAGGCGGACGGGCAGGCCCTGAGCTGCCATCAGCCTCACAGCCTTTTTGTCGAAGGAGATGAAGGCATCCCCGCCGAGCCAGCTTCCCTCATAGGCGATCACGGCATCGGCAAAATCTCCACCCGCGTCGAGCAGAGCCAATCCTGCTTCCGCGGCAGGCCGGTTCACCACGACATTCGCGCCGTTCATCAAGCGCCGGATGGCTTCCGCGATTTCGGCTGAAGGAATTTTGTAGCCCTGCGACAGCACCCAGACCAGCTCGCAGAGAGCCGGCAGCGCCAGCGCGACTACATCCGCCTTCGCCAATTCCGCCTGGGCGACCTTGCTTTGCCGCTCGTGATCACCCGTGATGGCCCGAACGAGGATGTTGGTATCGGCGGTTATCTTCACCGCTTGCCGGCCCAGCCCCGCGCGGCGACCTTGTTCATCTCCTCGACCGACAAGGATGGGCCATTCTGTCTCTTCAGGAAATCGAAGGCATCGGAAATCCTTCCGGTCGATCGCGCGGCCCTCACCTCGATCCGACCATCGGGAAGCTTCTCCACGGCAATCTTCTCGCCCGGATGGACGCCAAGATGCTTCAGGAGATCCTTGCGTAGCGTGACTTGCCCCTTAGCGGTGACGGTGAGCGTGCTCATGACTTGGTCTCGCGTTGAACTTGGCCTCGCATTGAGCCGCCAATGTAAGGCAAATTCGCCTTACGATCAAGAACGATCCAGCTCGCTGACGGACGGTCCGCCGCCTCTGTCCAATTGGGTGTCATTGCGAGAATCCATCTTCCAACCGCAATTCTCGATCCCTCGCCGCCAATCATGTGGGGCATCGATCCGGCACCGCTGGCCGAGCACCGGCCGGCGCCGCCAACCAGCTTCGCAACGAGGCGCTTCGAGCGTCGCTCACTCCGCCGCTATCTTGAGGTCCTCGCGGCTCGCATAGACGATATGGGCCGCAACAGGCGCCGACAGCGGCATCTGCGGCTCGTCCGTCTCGCCGACGAAGCGGCCGACGAGGCGCCAGACCAGCCGGCCGATATCGTCCAGCAGTGTGAACACCGCCGGCACGAAGACGAGCGACAGCACGGTCGAGACGATCAGGCCGCCGATCACCGCGATCGGCATCGGGGCGCGGATCTCGCCGCCATCGCCATAAGCGAGCGCGGAGGGGAACATGCCGGCCACCATGGCGATGGTGGTCATCACGATCGGGCGGGCGCGCTTGCGCCCGGCCTCGACCAGCGCCTCGAGACGCGAGGTGCCGCGCGCCATCTCCTCGACCGCGAAATCGACGAGCATGATGGCGTTCTTAGTGACGATGCCCATGAGCATGAGGATGCCGATCACCACCGGCATGCTGATCGACTTGTTGGTGATCAGGAGCGCGATGATGGCTCCCCCGATCGACAAGGGCAGCGAGAACAGGATGGTGACCGGCTGCACGAAGCTCGCGAACAGCAGGATGAGCACGCCATAGACCATCATCAGCCCGGCACCCATGGCGGCGGCGAAGCTGTCGAACACCTCCTTCATCACCTCGACATCGCCCGATTGCTTGATCTCGACGCCAGGCGGCAGCGTCTTCGCGGTCGGCAATGCGTAGATGGCGTCGAGCGCCTGGCCGAGCGGCGTCTGCCCGCTGAGGTCGCCCTCGATGGTGACGCGCCTCGTCCTGTCGTAGCGGTTGATCGCCGTCGGACCCCGGCTCGTCTCGAAATCGGCGACCGCGGACAGGGGCACCGAGCCGCCGGCTCCGGTCGAGACGCGCAGCGCCTGAAGCAGGCCGATATCGGCCCTCGCCCGCCGGTCGAGCTCGACCCTTATCGGGATGAGCCGGTCGCCGGCGTCGAACTTCGCGAGATTGGCATCGACATCGCCCAGCGTCGCGACCCTGATCGTCTCCGACAGCGCCTCGGTCGAGACGCCCAGATCTGCCGCCAGCTGGCGCTTCGGAGAGATGCGCAGCTCCGGCCGATCGAGCTCGGCCGTGGACATCGGGTTCTCGAGGATCGGGACGGTGCGCATCTCGCTCGCGAGCTGGTTGGCGGTGTCGTTGATCACCTTGATGTCGCTGCCGGCGATGATCAGCGAGAGGTCGCGCTGGCCATTATCCTTCAAGAACCAGAAGCGGATATCCGGCACGTCCGCGATATCGCGCCCGATCTTGATCTGCAGCTCCTTCTGCGAGATTACGCGCTTGCTCTTGTGGACGAAATTGATGACGAGCGTCGCCTTGCGCACCTCGGCGCCGCCCCCGAGGATCTGGCCGCCATAGACGAGGACGGATTTGACCTCGGGAATGGCTTTGAGCCGTTCCGTGATATCGCGCGTCACCGTGTCGGTATCGTCGAGCTGCGAGCCTGGCGGCAGCTCGACGGCGAGCAGCGCGCGCGAGATGTCGTCCGCCGGCAGGAAGCCCGAGGGCAGGAGCTTCGTCGACAGCAGCGAGGCGACGAAGAGCAGGAGCCCCGCGCCGAGCGTGATCCAGCGATGGCGCACCGAGGCGCGCACGAGCCTCGTATAGAAGCGCATGACGACGCCGTCCTGACGCGCGACCTCGTCATGCGAACGCAGGAAATAAGCGGCAACCACTGGCGTGATCAGGCGCGCCACCAGGAGCGAGAATAGCACCGCGATCGCGACCGTCAGGCCGAATTGCCGGAAATACTGCCCGGCGATGCCGCCCATGAAGCTCACGGGCGAGAATATCGCGACGATGGTCATCGAGAT
>JBIOEK010000179.1:0-7477 GCA_044445925.1 Hyphomicrobiales bacterium | reverse complement strand
GGCCGGGGCGCGTATGGCGGGGGCGCCGTGAGTCACCCCCTGTAAAGCCTCTGTTGTCCACTCGTTCGCGTCGTCTTCGGTTGTCTCGTTCAAGCGCGCGCAGGCGCGACGTGCTGCGCGCCCGAAGGCGGGTGCGGCAAGGCGCGGATTGGCGTGGCCGTCGAGCGGCGAATATGACCCGGCCACCGCCTGCGTCGAGAGGAAGGGGAAGCGATCGCGCAATCTATTGCCCGAGAGAATCTCGAGCTCGAGATCGTAGCGCCTCGCTTCCTGCGCATAGCTTTCGAGCTGGTCGGCATCGCCCTGCCCGAAGGCGACGCGCACATGTCCCGAGGGCAGGAATTCCACGTCCTCCCCGATCAGAGCAGGCAGTCTTCCCCAGATTTCGCGGGAACGGTTGGCGAGCGGGAGCTGCGGTAGGAAGCGCCCCTGTCGCCGGACATTGCCGAAATTCGTGCCGCTCGCATATTGGCCGATGAGGTCGCGCTCCAGGAGGATCACGGACCGGCCACGCTTGGCGAGGAAGAACGCCGTGGCCGCCCCCATAATGCCACCTCCGACTATGATCACGTCGGCGGCGCGGGCGCTCACGAGCCGGTCTCCGTCGTAATCGCAAGCGGCTTGATCGGCGCCTGGCCTCGCTGTCGACCCACCTCCGCGAGCGGCACGCCGAGCGCGGCCGCGAGGATCTCGGCTCCGGCGAGGCCGCAATACCGGCCCTGGCAACGCCCCATGCCGACGCGGCTGAAGGCCTTGGCGCGGTTGACTTCGAGAGCGCCGAGTTCGCGGGCTGCGCGGCGCAACTCGCCTGCCGTGACCGCCTCGCAACGGCAGATGAGCCCCTCATCGGGAAAAGTGGTGGCGAGATGGGCGGGCCAGGGGAAGGCCCGCTCCAGCCCTTCGCGAAAGCTCGCCATGCGTGCAAGCCCTGCCCGCAGCTCCTCGAATTCAAGAGGGGGAACACGGTGGCCGAGATCGGCGAGCGCGGCGCAAGCCGCAAGCTTTCCGGCGAGTTCGGCGGCATCGGCACCCGCGATCCGCGCCCCATCGCCCGCGAGATAGACCTTCGGGGTCGAGCTCCGGCCGTCCCGGTCGATTTCCGGGAGCCATTGCCGCGAGAGTGGATCGAAGGCGAAGCGGCAGCGTGCGAGATCAGCGAGTTGCGTCTCCGAGCGCAGCCCATAACCTAGGCCTACCGCGTCGCATTCGACCGCGCGCTCGCTGCCGCTCCGACTGCGGAAGCGCAGGCCGGTCACACGTCGATCACCCTCGATAGCGATCGGGGTGACGCTTGTGAAAATGCGGATCCCGTGCGCCGACAACCATACGCTGTAATAGAGGCCCTTCGCCAGCATGTCGGGGCGCGCCGCGAGCTTCGGGAGCGCCGTCACCCGGTTGGCAAAAGGCGACGTGTCGAGCACTGCGGCCGCCTTCACGCCTGCCTTCGCGTATTGATAGGCCACGAGGTAAAGGAGGGGACCCGTGCCGAGGAAAACGGGGCGTATGCCGATCGTGCAGGCCTGAGCCTTGAGCGCGATCTGGGCGCCGCCGAGGCTCGTGACCCCGGGCGTCGTCCACCCGGGCACCGGCATGATGCGGTCCGTTGCCCCGGTCGCGAGGATGAGCGCATCGAAGGGCACAGCCTCGTGGCCTCTGGACGAGGCGAGCTGCAGCTTCTCGTCGAAGACGTTCCAAGCGAGAGTTTCAGGCCGATAGTCGATTTTTGACCTCAGCGCCTCGAATGCGCCGTGGAGGGCCTGGGCTTTGCTGGCTTCGAAACCGTAGAGTTCTTTGGCCTTGCGCCGGAAATTCGCTGGTTGGCGTCGGTAGATCTGGCCGCCGTCAGCAGGCGTCTCGTCGATGACGAGAGGCCGCAGACCCTCCTGCACGAGGCGCTCGGCTGCCCTGACGCCTGCCGGACCGGCGCCGACAACGATCACCCGGGGGACGGCCATGGAATCTCCCGCGTCATGATCCTCATGCCCTCGGCTACGGGCGTGAAACAGGCCCGCAACCGTGAGCCTCCTGCCGTCCACACCCAGCAATCCTGGCAGGCGCCCATCAGGCAGAAGCCGGCACGCGGGCCGTCGCCGAACTCGCTTGTCCTTACTTGTAACCCGTTGGTGAGAAGGGCGACGAGCAGCGTATCGCCCTCCAATGCCTCGACTGGCGCGCCATCGATCTCGAACCGCACCACGGCGCGCTCGCCTTCGCCGACGCGCTGGAACAGGGGTCTGAACTCGGCATCATCCCGCATTACGGAATTAGGCGCCGTAACCGGCGACCCTGTCCAATCGGCATTTCGCCAGTGTATATAAGGGCAGATTATGGGAGCAAACGGGTTGCAAGATGAGAGCGAGGCAGCTCGAAGTCTTCCGGACGGTGATGCGATCGGGAACCGTGACGGGCGCGGCGAAGGCGCTCAACGTCTCACAGCCGGCGCTGAGCCAGATTCTCTTGCACACCGAGGATGAGCTCGGCTTTCGCTTGTTTCATCGGATCAAAGGTCGGCTCGTGCCAACCCCGGAGGCCGAGGAACTGTTCCCCGAAGCAGACCGCCTGTTCGATGATCTCGACAATCTGAGGCGCCTCGCCGTCGACCTCAGGCACGGCAAGGCAGGCACGGTGCGTCTCGCTGCCTCCGCGCCGCCATCGCTCTCCTTCGTGCCGCGTGCGCTGCGCAGCTTCCGCGAGGCACATCCCGGGGTGCGGACCTTGTCCTTCGTGGTGCCGGCAGAGGTGATCGCGACGATGCTTGATCGCGGGCAGGCGGGCCTCGGAATTGCAATGAACGACCTGCCGTTGCCCGCGATCGATACGGAGCTCATAGCGCGCAGCGAGTTGGTCTGCGTGATGCCTGCCGCGCATGAGCTGGCGAGGCGCGACGCGGTGTCGATGGCCGAACTTGAGGGCGAGACGATCATTTCCTATCGCGGCGCGTCGCTGCCCGGCATCTTGCTCGAACGGGCGCTGGCGCGGGAGGGGGCGAGGCTGCGTCCGGATATCGAGATCGACGTCTCGATCATCGCCCTCGCCTTCGTGCAGCAGGGCCTCGGCATCGCGCTCGTCGACGGCCTCATCCCCTGGGAGAGCTTTCCCGGCCTCGCCGCGCGCCCTTTCTTGCCGGCTGTGTCGCTGCCGCTCTGTCTCCTGACGAGCACTCGCCGTCCGCTTTCGCGCGGTCACGACCTGCTGCGTGCCGAATTGCGCCGCGCCGTGCGCGAGCACGCGGCGAGCCCCGCACTTCAAGGTGTGCTGAAGCCTGTCTGAGCCCCAGCGGCCATAAGTCCCACTTATCGCGATTGCGGATTTCGATCTTGGACAGGGGCCTTGGGCTTCTCGACATTGCCGCGCATTCGAAGCGCGGATGATCGAAACGACTCGAGGACAGGCGGCAGGGCAACAGCATGGCTTGGCGTATCGGCGCCGACATCGGCGGGACGTTCATCGATTTCTGTGCGCTCGAAACGGAGACAAGCCGACTCGAATCGCTGAAGGTCCTGACGACGCCCGATGAGCCCGGTCGCGAGCTGATGGATGGCCTCGCCCTTCTCGAGCAGCGGCACGGCGTGGATCCGGCCGACATCGAGGCTTTCGTTCACGGCACGACCATCGGCATCAACACCATCATCCAACGCAAGGGTGTCCGCCTCGCACTCGTCACCACGGCCGGCTTCGAGGACGTGATCGAGCTTGCGCGTCTGCGCATGCCCGAAATGTACTCGCTCTTCTGTTCGCGGCCAGAACCACTGATCACGCGCGACCTGGTCTTCGGGATCTCGGAACGCATGCTTGCCGACGGAAGTGTCGACCAGAGGCTCGACGAGCCGGAACTTGCGGCGGCGCTCGACGACATTCGCGCCAAGGGGGCGCAGGGCGTCATCGTCGCCTTCCTCCACTCCTATCGCAATCCGGCGCATGAGGCGCGAGCGAAGGAGATCCTGAGGGCCCTGGCGCCCGAGCTCTTCGTCTTCACGTCGAGCGAGGTCTGGCCGGTGATCCGCGAATACGAGCGCACGACCACCGCCATTCTCAATGGTTATGTGCATCCACGCGTCGCCACCTATCTCGCGTCGTTGGAGACCGGGCTGCGGGCGCTCGGCGTGCCGGCGCAGCCGATGATCACCAAGTCGAATGGCGGGGTGATGGACATCGAGATCGGCAAGAGGGCGTGCGTCGGCATGCTGCTCTCGGGCACGGCGTCGGGTGTCATGGGTGCCTCCTTTCTGGCGAATAGCGCCGGCGTGACGAATGTTCTTACGCTCGACATCGGGGGCACGAGCGCCGACCTCGCGCTCATCATCGACGGAAGGCCGCAATTCGGGACAGGCGAATTGATCGGCGAGTTCCCGCTCTTCGTACCGAGCGTGTCCGTGACTTCGATCGGCGCGGGTGGCGGCTCGATCGCCTGGGTGGACGAGTTCGGCGTGTTGAAGGTTGGCCCCGAAAGCGCCGGTTCGACACCTGGGCCCGCCTGCTATGGACGCGGTGGCAAACGCGCCACAATCACGGATGCCATGGCAGTTGGCGGGTACCTCGGGCACGCACCGCTCGCCTATGACGCCATCGCCATGGATCTCTCGAAGGCACAGATGGCGGTCGGGGAAGTGGCCGACAAGCTGGGTCTGGCGCTACGCGAGACTGCGGAAGCGATCATGCATGTCGCGATTTCCGAGATGTTCGTCGAGGTCAACAAGCTAATCGCCCGATTCGGCGTCGATCCGCGCGAATTCACGCTGATGCCGTTCGGGGGTGCGGGCCCCATGCTCGGCTGCTTCCTGGCGCGCGAGCTCGGCATCTCGCGGATCATGGTGCCGCATCGCCCGGGCGTCGTCAGTGCGCTTGGCGGATTGATTGCCGACATCAAAAGCGACTTCATCCGCACCGTGTTTCTGCCGGCCGAGCCAGAGTCCGCTCCGTCGATGCGCGCTGCCTTCGCCGTCCTCGAAGCCGAGGCAGAGACATGGCTGCGTCAGGATCACGGTTTCCGTGGACGGTCGGTCGTCGATCTGTCGGCCGAGATGCGCTATCAAGGCCAGTCCTTTGAGATCGATGTGCCGGTCGAGAGGGCTTGGGTCGATGCGGGCGATCTCAATTCGATCAAAGCCGCCTTCCATCGTTTGCACGCGGCGATCTACGACTTCAACGACGAGGCGGCGCCGGTTCAAATCGTCAATCTGCGCCTCGTCATCCTAGGCGCCACTCTGCGGCCGACCTTGGTCGAGGCACCCCTTGCGGCCGACGACGCAGTGCCCGAGCGGGAAGTGGAAGTCTGGCAGGACGGCAAGAACCTGCCGGTGCCGCTCTATCTGCGTGGGCATCTCGCGCATGGCCAGCGGATAAAAGGCCCAGCCATCGTCGCTCAGGACGATACGACTGTGTGCATCCCTTCCGGCTTCGACGGCTCCATCGACGCCCACCTCAACCTGCATCTCGAGCGAAAGGAGTGACACGGGATGGCGATCGACAAAGTGACGCTCCAGATTCTCGCCAATCATTGCCGCGCCGCAGCCGAGAACATGGCCTACACGCTGTATCGCACAGCGCTTTCGACCTTCGTGAAGGAAACCCAGGACTTCACGGTGATGCTTACCGATCCCGCCGGCGCGACCGTCGCCGTGCCGATGGATCTCGGAGCCACCTGGTATCCCGGCATCAGCTATGGCCGGGCGATCGCAATGATCGATCACTACCAGCCGGGCGATATCGGCTTCACCAACGATCCCTATAGCGGCTATCTGGCGACGCACGCTCCCGACCTGCATCTATGGAAGCCGATCTTCCACAATGACGAGATTATTTGCTTCGCGGGCGGCCATATCCACAACACCGATATGGGCGGGGCGGTGCCGGCGAGCCTTTCGCGCTCGCTAACGGAAATCCATCAGGAAGGCGTGCGTTTCCCTCCGATGAAGCTCTACCGTGAGGGCGAACTCGACGAGAAGCTTTTGCGGGTGATGCTGCTCAATGTGCGCAAGCCGCAGCAAAATTTGGGCGACCTCAAAGCGCTGGTGGGCGCACTGAACACCGGCGAGCGCAAGGTCCAGGCCATGCTGGCGAAGTTCGGCCGCGACACGTTTCGAGAAGGGCTTGCGGGACTGCTCGACTGGGCCGAGCACCAGGCCCGCGACATCCTGCGCTCGATCCCGGACGGCGAGTATGGCTTCTGTGATTATGCCGATGAGGACGGCGTTGACGGCAATCCCTGTCGACTCGCGCTCACTCTCACCATCAAGGGCGAGGAGGCGGTGCTCGACTTCACCGGCACCGACCCGCAGCTCACGTCGTCACTGAACGTGCCGACCGGAAGCGATCCGCGCCATACGCTGCTGCTCGTCGGCGTCTACTACGTGCTCTACACGCTCAATCCGCAACTCGTGCTCAATGCCGGTCTGACCCGCCCTTTCACCTGCATCGTGCCTGAGGGCACCGTGCTGAACCCCCTCTTTCCGGCTGCGGTCGGCATGCGGAGCCTCACCTGCGCACGGCTGAGGAGCCTAATCTTCGGTGCATTCAGCCAGGCCATTCCGGAGAGGATGCCGGCCGCGCCCGCCGGATCGAGCTCGATCGTCAACGTAATGACGACCGACGAGCGCACGCAAAAGAGCGTAATCGCAGCGATCAATCCCGTGGTCGGGGGCGGCGGCGGCATGCCGCATCGCGATGGAACCAACGGATCGGGCGCCGACAGCGCCTATCTCAAGAACACGCCCATAGAGGTGAACGAGGCCGAGGTGCCGGTGCAGTTTCTCCGCTACGGTCTCCTGCCGGATTCAGGGGGGCCGGGGCGCTGGCGCGGCGGGCTTGCGACGACGCTGGAGTTCCGTGTCTTCGCTCCCGACACCCGCATCACTGTACGCAACAGAGATCGCTGCCGCTTCCGACCCTGGGGCATATTGGGCGGCAAGGCGGCCGAGCCTTCGGATTTCATTCTCAACCCGGGAACCGAGCGCGAGAAGATCCTCGGCAATTCGGACATCCTGGTCGCCGAGCCCGGAGACGTGATCCACATCCATTCGCCCGGTGGCGGCGGGCGTGGCTCGCCGCTCGATCGAGAGTCTGAGCGCGTGCTTCTCGATGTCGAGCGGGGATATGTCTCCCTCGATGCGGCCCATTTGCTATACGGCGTGGTCATTCGGAATGGCGGGGTCGACACCGCCGGCACCCAAAGTGCGCGAGAGGAAATGCGCAGCCGGGAAAACAGGGGCTCGCATTTCGATTTCGGGCCCGAGCGTGATGTGTTCGAAAAGGTATGGGACGCCACGGCCTATGGCGTGATGACGCGCATCCTCGCTCAACTCCCGGTTCATTGGCGCTTTTTCGTAAAGACAAAGATTTTCGCGGCGAGGTCGGATCAAGCTGCTGACAACGGACCTTCGGTTAGCCAGGCGTTCGAGGTCGTCAGGGCAGCTTATCCCCAAATCCCGTCTGTAATATAACTAAGAAGCGTAGCTCGGATCTTGTTCATCCAGGATAT
>JBIOEK010000178.1:0-7482 GCA_044445925.1 Hyphomicrobiales bacterium | reverse complement strand
ATCGTCCCCTTCGCCGACCCCAAGGTGCTCGACCTCTACGGCAAATACGAGAAGGCGATCTATGCGTCACTGGGCCTAGCCAGAGACTAATGAGGCGGAGCGGGCGGCCAGCCCTCTACCGAGCGGCCACGTTGGGGGAAACGGTCTCGCGCGGGACCGGAGCCGCCGCCACCGGGAAGCTCAAAGTCCACACGGCGCCGTGATCCGAGTTGAGCGCCACCGAATCGTTGACCTGACTCATCAACCGCTTCACTAGGCCCAGGCCGCGCCGCTTGCTCTCGCCCGTCTCGACAAAGCCCGGACCGTTATCGGCGATGGTTATCGTGGCCGCGTCGTCGGAGGGGCGCCGCAGCAACGCCACCTTGATCGTGCCGTTGCCGTCGGGAAAGGCGTGAGCAGGATAATGCATTGGTGCGCCGCGCCGTCACGCGCGCGCTCGCCGCGCTCGGCTATCGGGTGCTGGAGGCCGACGGCGCCACCGCGGCGATCGCCATCATGGAAAGCGAGCCCGTCGACCTTCTGTTCACGGATGTGGTGATGCCGGGCAAGATGGACGGATATCAATTGGCGAGCCATGTGCTCGCTCGCTGGTCGGGAACGAAGGTCATCTTGACCTCCGGATTCCCGGACTCGAAGATCGGGAACGATGTCGAGGCCGCGGCACGGTTTCGACGGTTGGCCAAACCTTATTGCGCAAATATTCTTGGACGATTCAAGAAGGCAGAGCTCCGGCATTTCCCTACCTTCCCGCCGCGGCGCGCCGCAACCGGTCATTGATGGCTTCGCCGAGCCCCTCATTCGGGATCGGCATGACCGCGATGCGGGCGGGGCTGGCGCGGGCGAGTCTCGCGTCGAGAGCGCGCAAATGCGCGAAGAGATTGGCCGCCGCCTCGATGAGATCGCCGCTCCGGCTCAAATTCAGCGCCGCCGCCGCGCGCCCGAGGCCAAGCGGGCGCGCCTCGCCGAAGAGGAGCGCCGCCTCGCCGGGCTCGATCTCGAGCGCCTCGAGCCTGACCTCGGCGCGCGGCGCGTAATGGGAGGCAAGCAGTCCCGGCGACAGCGGACGCGGCTCGCTCTCGCCTGCGCTCACCTGCGAGGCATCGGCGACCTCGCCGACCACGCGCTCGATCGCCTGGCGGGTGACGCCGCCGCTGCGCAACAGGCGCGGCTTCCCGCCTAGGCAGGCGACGATGGTCGATTCGAGACCGATCATCGTCGCGCCGCCATCGATCACCGCGTCGATGCGCCCGTCGAGATCTTCGAGCACATGGGCACAGGTCGTCGGGCTGACATGACCGGAGCGATTGGCCGAGGGCGCGACGATCGGCCTTGTGGCCATCTCCAGCAGCGAGCGCGCCAGTCGATGGGCCGGCACGCGCAACGCTACGCTCGAAAGCCCGGCGCGGGCGAGGTCGCAGACGGTTGCGTGCGGCGCCGACGGAACGACGAGCGTCAGCGCACCGGGCCAAAATGCGCGCGCCAGCGCCAGCGCCGTTTCGTCGAGCTGGCCTTGCGCGCCTGCCGCCTCGAGGCCCGTCACATGCGCGATCAGCGGGTTGAATTGCGGCCTGCCCTTGGCGGCATAGAGCTCGGCTACGGCGCGCGGATCGGTCGCGTCGGCGCCAAGGCCATAGACCGTCTCCGTCGGAAAGGCGACCAGGCCGCCCTCAAGCAGCATGGCGGCGGCGGCGGAAAGGCCTGCCGCATCGGGCGGCAGCAGGCGCGTCTTGCGGCGGATTGACGGGGATCGGTGCATCGCTCAACAATCATGCTGGCGGCGCAAGATGGGCCGCGCCGTCGCGTCGCCTTCCGCCGTGCTCGCCCGCCTTGTCAAGCGACGCCCCGGGGGAAGTGGCGCTGCTCTTTAGTTCTGCGGATCGCTTGCGGCGGAAAGGAACCCCCCGCCGGGATCGATCCGCGAGGAGGACCAGATGACCTATCGCGCCCCGGTCGCCGACATGCTCTTCGCCATGCGCCATGTGGCCGGGCTCGACCGGCTGATCGCCGAGGGCCTGGCGCCGGGCCTCGAGGACGAGATGAGCGAGGCGATCCTGGATGAGGCCGCGAAATTCGCGAGCGAGCGCCTGGCGCCGCTCAACCGCATCGGCGATCAGCGCGGCGCGAGCCTCAAAGACGGCGTGGTGACGACGGCGCCGGGCTTCCGCGAGGCCTACAGGGATTGGGCGGCCGGCGGCTGGAACGCGCTCACCGGCCCCGAGGAGTTCGGCGGGCAAGGCCTGCCGATGCTGATCGCCGCTTGTTGCGGAGAGATGTGGAATTCAGCCTGCATGGCGTTCAGCCTCGGCCCCTTGCTGACCTTCGGGGCGATCGAGGCGCTAGCCGCGCATGGCTCGAAGGAGCTCAAGGACATCTATCTCGGCAAGCTCGTCTCGGGCGAGTGGATGGGAACCATGAACCTCACCGAGCCGCAGGCCGGATCCGATCTCTCGGCTCTGCGCAGCAAGGCCGAGCGGGCGGGCGACGGCGCCTACAAGATTACCGGCCAGAAGATCTTCATCACGTATGGAGAGCACGACCAGACCGACAACATCATCCATCTGGTGCTGGCGAGGCTGCCGGACGCCCCTCCCGGCACGCGCGGCATCTCGCTCTTCCTCGTGCCGAAATTCCTGGTGCGGGCCGACGGCTCGATCGGCGAGGCAAACGATGTCCGCTGCCATTCGATCGAGCACAAGCTCGGCATCCATGCCTCTCCGACCTGCACGATGGTCTATGGCGACCGGGGGGGCGCCAAGGGCTTCCTGATCGGCGACGAGAATCGCGGCCTCAACTGCATGTTCACGATGATGAACAATGCGCGGCTCAATGTCGGGGTGCAGGGCGTCGCAATCGCCGAACGGGCGACGCAGCAGGCGCTCGACTATGCGCGGGAAAGGCGCCAAGGGCAGGCGCCGGGCGCCAAGGACGGGGGCATGAGCCCGATCGCCGAGCAGCCCGACGTGCGGCGCATGCTCGCCACCATGCGCGGCCTGACCCAGGCGGCGCGGGGGCTGTGCCTCATCACCGCCGAGGCGATCGACCGCGCCAACCGCACGGGCGACCCAAAGACGCGCCAGGAGGCCTCGGAGCGCGCCTCGATCCTGACCCCGATCGCCAAGGCGTTCTCGACCGATATCGGCGTCGAGGTCGCCTCGCTCGGCGTGCAGGTGCATGGCGGCATGGGCTTCATCGAGGAGACCGGCGCCGCGCAATATCTGCGCGATGCCCGCATCGCTCCGATCTACGAAGGCACGAACGGCATCC
Source organism: Hyphomicrobiales bacterium (assembly GCA_044445925.1). GTDB lineage: Bacteria > Pseudomonadota > Alphaproteobacteria > Rhizobiales > Beijerinckiaceae > GAS188. Next base: position 4,218 of record JBIOEK010000178.1, on the reverse strand, counting down.
AGGCGATCGACCTCGTGAGCCGCAAGCTGCCGCTTTCGGAGGGGCGCGCCGTCGCCTCGATCATCGCCGGCATGCGGGTCACGGCGCAAAAGCTCGTCGGCATCAACAGCCCGGCCTTCGGGCAGATGGCGGCGCGGCTCAGGGACGCGGTCGAGGCGCTCGACCGGGCGACGCAATATATGCTCGCGACCGCCAAGAGCTCGCCTGCCGAGGCGCTCGCCGGCGCCACGCCCTATCTGCGCCTGTTCGGCCTCGCCCAGGGCACGGCCTCGCTCGCCGAGACGGCGCTGGCCGCGCATGCGGCAGCCGCCAAGGGCTCCTCGGATCCGGCCCATGCCGGGCGGGTGGCCCTGGCGCGCTTCTTCGCCGAGAACATCGCGACCGGAGCCTCCGGCCTCGAAGCCGCGATTACCTCCGGCGCCGCCTCGGTGCAGGAAGCCGCCCTGGCGCTGGCGTCTTGAGCGAGGCCGCCGGCAGCCGGTTCGGCGGCCGCCCCCTTGCGAGCCTCCCCCTTGCGGGCCGCACTTGCCTGGTCGCCGGGGCCTCGCGAGGGGTCGGGCGCGGCATCGCCTTGGGGCTCGGGGAAGCCGGCGCCCGGGTCATCGTCACGGGGCGCTCCTCGGAAGCGGGCGCGGCGACCGATGGGCGGCCGGAGACTATCGAGGAGGTGGCGCGCGAGGTTACGGCGCTGGGCGGCGACGGCTTGCTGTTTCGTTGCGATCACACCCAGCAGCGCGAGATCGACCAGTTGATGGCCTATGTGAGGCGTGTTGCGCCGAAGCTCGATCTCGCCGTGCTCAACGTGTTCGGCGGCAATGACGGCTTCGATGGCGAACGCTATCCGGACGGCTCGGCCTATGGCACGCCTTTCTGGCGCCGGCCGGCGGCGAGGCTCGGCCGCCTGCTCGAGACCGCGCTTTACGCCAATCTCCTCACCGCCCAGGCGCTGGCGCCCTTCATGGTCGCGGCCGGCGCCGGCTTGATCGTGGTCACGACCTTCGATGCCGACGGCGCCTATCTGGGCGATGCCTTCCATGATCTCGCCATGGCCTCGACCACCCGCCTGGCCCTGGCCATGGCGAAGGACCTGGCACCGCATGGCGTGACGGCGCTCGCCCTCTCGCCCGGTCTCGTGCGCACCGAACGCGCGGTCGCTGCGGGGCTGGGCGAGGAAGCGAGCGAGAGCCCGATCTATGTCGGGCGGGTGGTGGCGGCGCTCGCCGGCGATCCGGGTGCAGCGCGCTTCGCAGGACGGGTCCTGCACGCGGCCGATCTGTCGCGGCTCTACGGCGTAAAAGATGTGGATGGCTCGCAGCCCGCGCGCTACAAGCCGCAGAGCAACCGGGGCGCAACCATATGATTCCGATTCCGAGTCCGAAGGATGTGACGATCTCGCGCGAGGAGGGCATCGCCATCATCGCGATCACGAGACCCGAGAAGAAGAACGCGCTGACCGGCCCGATGTACGACGCGATGACGGCGGTGCTGAGCCTGAGCTCCAACGAGGCCGCGATCGGGGCCGTGCTGCTCACGGGCTCGGACGGCGTGTTCACCGCCGGCAACGACATCAACGACTTCATGGCCTATCGGGGCGACGCCTCGGCTTCTCCGGGGCTGCGCTTCATCAAGGCCCTGGCGCGCTTCGAGAAGCCGCTCGTCGCCGCCGTCGACGGCCTGGCGATCGGCATCGGCACGACCATGCTGCTGCATTGCGACCTCGTCTATGCGAGCCCCGCCGCTACCTTGAAGATTCCCTTCGTCGACCTCGGCTTGACGCCCGAGGCCGGCTCCTCGGTTCTCCTTCCCCGCCGCTGCGGCATGGCGCGAGCCAGCGAGCTCTTGCTGCTCGGCGAGGAGATTTCCGCCGAGCGCGCCGCGAGCTTCGGCCTCGTCAACGCAATCGTGCCGGCGCAGGATCTGCGCAGCCACGCCGCCGCGAAGGCCAAGGCGCTCGCGAAGAAGCCCCCGAAAGCGCTGGCGGCGACGCGCAAGATGCTGCGCGGCGACCCCAATGAGCTCATCATCCTGATGGACAAGGAAGGGCGGGAATTCGCCACGCGGCTGACCATGCCGGAGGCCCGCGCGGCCTTCCTGGCGTTCACGCACAAGGATCGGACGTCCTGAGGCTTACGCCTTTCCTGCCGCCGCACGAGGAGTGGATCGATGCCGAGCTCTTCCGACCGCAAGCCGCTCGCCGGCAAGACCCTCGTCGTCACCGGCGCGTCGCGCGGCATCGGCCTCGCCATCGCGTTGAGATGCGCGCGCGACGGCGCCAATATCGCGATCCTCGCCAAGACCGCCGAGCCGCATCCCAAATTGCAGGGCACGATCTTCACCGCGGCGCGGGAGATCGAGGCGGCGGGCGGCAAGGCGCTACCCCTGCAAGTCGATATCCGCGACGAGGAGGGCGTCAAGGCCGCCTTCGACAAGACGCTCGCGACCTTCGGGGGCCTCGACATCGTGGCCAACAATGCGAGCGCCATCAGCCTCACGCCGAGCCAGGCGACCGATATGAAGCGTTTCGACCTGATGCATCAGATCAATGTGCGCGGCACCTTCATGGTGTCGAAATATGCCATCCCGCATCTCGCCAAGTCGGCGAACGCGCATATCCTGATGCTGTCGCCGCCGCTCGACATGAAGGAAAAGTGGTTCGCGCCGTACACCGCCTATTCGATGGCCAAGTTCGGCATGAGCCTCGTCGTGCTCGGGCTCGCCGGGGAGCTGCGCCGCCAAGGCATCGCCGTCAACGCCTTGTGGCCGCGCACCACGATCGCCACCGCCGCGGTGAGCAACCTCCTCGGCGGTGACGCCTTGATGCGGGCATCGCGCACCCCCGATATCCTCGCGGACGCCGCCTATCGGATATTCTTGAAGCCCGCGCGCGAGTTCACGGGGAAGTTCCTGATCGATGACAGCTTCCTCGCCGGCGAAGGCGTGACGGAATTCGACCATTACCGCGTCGACCCGACGCAGGACCTGCAAGTGGATTTCTTCGTCCCCGACGACAGCCCGGCGCCGGCGAGCCTGAAGGCGTCGGCTTGATGTCGCGAATTTCGGCGAGGTGACCGGCGTTCACGGATCAAGACAGGACATAGATGATACTCGTTCATCAATTCGAGCCGCACAAGGATGCGGGCGGCAAGACCGCGAACCTCAGGCAACACGAGCTCGGCTCGGGCGAGCCGATCCCGCCTGGGACCGTTCGATCTCCTGGAACCCACCCGCGAGGAAAGGCGTGCGGCGGAAGACTTCGCCGGCATCACCCTGCCGACCCCCGAGAAGATGGACGAGATCGAGCCTTCGGAGCTGCTCTACAGGGATGACGGCGTGCGCTACATGACGGCGCGGATTCTTTGCCTCGCCAAGACCTCCCGGCCCAAGATCGCCAATATCGCCTTCATCCGAAAGGGACACATTCTCGTCACCGTACGCGACGACGACCCGAAGCCCTTCCAGATTTTCGCGCAGCGCGCCCAGCACTCCGGCGTCGCCGCCGCGAACGACCCCGAAGCGCTCTTCGTCGGGCTCGTCGACGCCATCGTCGGCCGGGCGTCCGAGATCCTGCGGGACGCGGGCGACCGGATCGACGCGCTCTCCGAGACCATCTTCGAGCGGGCTGGGGCGAAGGGACGCCCGCAAAGCGCCGAATATCAAGTGACGCTGGCGACGCTCGGCCGCGAGGGCGCACGCATCTCCAAGGCACGCGAGAGCCTGGTCTCCATCGAGCTGATGCTGCGCTTCGCTTCTCCGGCAGGGACGGGCAGCGAAGAGGCCGAGCCGCAAGGTCATATCGGCACGATGCTGCGCGATATGGCGTCGCTCGAGACGCATACCGAATATCTCCTCGGCAAGGTGCAGTTCCTGCTCGACACGACGCTCGGCCTCGTCAATGTGAGCCAGAACGACATCGTCAAGATCTTGTCGGTGATCATGGTCGTGTTCACGCCGCCGACCTTCTTCGCCTCGATGTACGGCATGAACTTCAAGAATATGCCAGAATATGATTGGTCATTCGGCTACCAGTATGGCCTGATCCTCATGCTGTTGTCGGCGGTGTTGCCTTATCTGTTCTTCAGGTGGAAGAAGTGGCTGTGAGGGGAGCGTTCACGCACCATCGCACAAATGTGAGTGTCGCCCCGATGGTGCGGGTTTATCTGCCGGCCTACTTTTGGTTCCGATAGACTTCGTCGCTGAAGGGCGAGGAGGTGGGCGTTT
>JBIOEK010000177.1:0-7534 GCA_044445925.1 Hyphomicrobiales bacterium | reverse complement strand
TCCTGGTCGCGATCGCGGCGAGGTTCGGCCTCCCCATCCATCTGATCGGCGTCGGCGAAGGCATTGACGATCTCGAAGCCTTCTCGGCGCGCGACTTCGCCCGCGCCCTTGTCGGGGTCGATTGAGGCAGGTCGCGAGGCGCCGTGAGGCCCGGCGCCGTTGCGGCGCTTCGGGAATTGCGCGGGCTACGAGATCGCCAAGGCGAACGGCCTGCCTTCGGAGGCGAACTCGCCCCGCCCGATCGCCGACACCGCCGACACCATGCGCCCCTCGCGACACAGCAGCCGATCGGCGACCGCCACGAGGCGGGGATTCGGCGTGGCGCTCGCGGAGGCGGTCCGAAGGCGCTTGGCGATCATGGCCTCCTCGCTTTGCGGGGCGAGCGCGCAGGCCGTGATGAAGGCCGCGGCCGTCGAGCGGCTGATCCCCGCATAGCAGTGGATCACCATGGGGGCCGCCCGGTCCCAGCCCCGCACGAAAGCGAGCAGCTGCTCCACATGCGTGCGCCCCGGCAGGATCATGCCGTCGGCAGGCTCGGCGATGTCGGAGACCGCGATGAACAGATGCCTGTCGGCCGACACGCAGACCGGCCGCTCGACGGCCGTATTGGCGCTGATCAAGGTCACGATGTGCGACGCGCCGGTTTCCTCGACGGTGGTATGCAGCAGCGAGAGCGGACAGACATGCAGGGTCGACATGGAGAGACCTTGTTCGAGATGACATCGTTCGAGACGACTTCGAGATGACTCGGCCCTCTTGAGCGATTCGCGCGACGATACGATGGCGGGGATGGGGCAATCGGAGCAGTCCCCATCCCGACGCAAACCATATCGCCACGCGATCATATGTCTAATCGCATCGCGTCGCGAAGAGGGCATGCGCCGCAAGGCAAGGGCTCAGCGCGGGCGGCGCGACATTTCATCCGCCACCTTGGCGAAGCGCGCGAGGTAGCGCTTGGTCGCCCGGGAGGCTGACCACGAGACGAGGAATTCCTCGTCGATCGGGGCCGGCATGAAGGGTTGCGGAAAATAGCGCTTCGCCTCGGCAAGCGAGAAACCCGCCAGGTTGACGGCTTCGAGGAAGGCGGCCGAGGCATCGGCGCGCTTGATGGCTTTCGTCATCTCAGGCGGCAGCGTCGCCGGAAGGCCGAAGCGCAGATGCACCGCCGCCAGGATGCGCGTCTCGGCCGCCTTGTAGTCCGACGACAACATGGCCTTGAAGGGCGAGATCAGGTCGCCGATCACATATTCGGCGGCATCATGCAGGAGAGCCCCAAGGCGCAGCTGCGCGGGGGCGGACGGTTGCTGCATCGCGAGCAAGGCATCAACCAGCAGCGTGTGCTGCGCGACCGAGAAGATATGCCGCCCCACTGTCTGACCGTTCCAGCGCGCGGTGCGAGCGAGCCCATGGGCAATATCCTCGATCTCGATATCGAGCGGGGAAGGATCGAGGAGATCCAGCCTTCGTCCCGACAGCATGCGTTGCCAGGCGCGGGCCGGAGCGGAGGCCTGAGCTTTCGAGGAGGCCCGCACGATGCTTATCCTGCTGGCTCGGCGGGCCGGGCCGTCATCTTGCCGTCGCCTTTTTTCGCCGAGGGTTTCTTCGCCGTGGGATTATTCGCCGTGGGATTCTTCACCGCGGGTCTCTTCGGCGACTTGGCGAGCGCGGCGCATTCGGCATGGCGGCAACAGCCCACGAAATGATCGTTGACCATGCCCACAGCCTGCATGAAGGCATAGACGATCGTCGGCCCGCAGAACTTGAAGCCTTTCTCGGCGAGGCTCTTCGACATACGGCGCGAGACGTCCGTCTCGACCGGCACCTCGCGGCGCTCGCGCCAGGCATTCTGCACCGGTTTCCCATCGACGAAATCCCACAGGAAATCCGAGAAATCCTGCTTCTGCGCCATTTCGAGATAGGCGCGCGCCGAGACCACCGCGCCCGTGATCTTGGCGCGGTTGCGCACGATGCCGGCATCCTCCATCAAGACGGCGATCTTCTTGTCGTCATAGCGCGCGATGCGCTGAGGCTCGAAGCCGTCGAAGGCACGGCGGAAATTGTCGCGCTTCCTCAGGATGGTGATCCAGGAGAGGCCGGCCTGGAAGCCGTCGAGCAGCAATTTCTCGAAGAGGGCGCGGCTGTCGCGCTCGGGCACGCCCCAATCCGTGTCGTGATAAGCGACGTAAAGCGGATCGGTGCCCGGCCAGGAACAGCGCATGCGGCCGTCAGGATGCTCGATCGTGCTCATCCGCGCCTCCTATACGGCCGGCTGTGGAAATGGGTAACGGGCCCAGACGGGCTTTTCGGCGTGGATCGCCACCTCGCCGGCGAGCAAGGGCTCGCTTGCGGCGAAGGCCTCCGCGAGCCGATCGAGCCGCAAGAGCCCGATGGCGCGCCGCTGCGCCGCATCGACCGAGCCGACGCGGCCGATCGCCTTGTCGCCGGCTCTGATCTCCGCTCCCTCGGGAGGGGCGTTTGCTTCGAAGCGCAGCGCCGCGATCCGGGTGCGTGCCGAGCCCCGATGCTGCGTGCGCGACACCACCTCCTGGCCCACATAGCAGCCCTTCTGGAAATCGACGCCGCCGAGCTGATCCATGGCGGCCTCATGCGGAAAGGCATCCCCATAGGCGAAATCGCGCCCGCCCTGGGGCATGGCGAGGCCGATGCGGTGGGCCTCGTAATCTGCGGGCGAGGCATCGAGGAGCAAGGCCAAGGCTGCCTGCGGCGCAATGAGGCGCTGCCCCATCGCGGCCAAGCGCGGATCGGGGAAGCTCGTCGCGCCCGGCGGCGCCGCTACCGCCGTGTCCCAGGCGGCGAAGGCATGAAGCTCGGCCGAGAGATCGGCGAGCGCGACCTTGGCGCGCAGCTTGTAGAGCGTCAGCCGCTTCAGCAGGGCTTCGGCGACCGCTCCCGGCGTATCGAGAAGGAAGCCGCCCTGCCCATCCTTGCCTGTCCCCGCTTTGCCTGTCCCCTCCTTTTCTGTCCCTTCTTGGCGGCGCACCAGGAAGAGATCGGCGATGATCTTGCCTTGCGGCGCGAGCAGTGCGCCGAAGCGTGCCCCCTGCGCATCGTCGACCGCGCAGGTGAGGAGGCCCGAGAGGAAGCTCGCGGCCTCTTCTCCCGTGACGGCGAGCACGACGCGATCGGTCAAAGGCGCGATGGGCATGAGTTAGGCCGTTCCCTGATCAAGCATGGTCGATAGGACGATCCGGCCCCGCGCTCAAGAAGGCTCGGCTCGATAGGCTTGGTATCGGAAGGTTTGGCACGGCCTTTCGGCCACCATGTTGCGCCGCTAGAGTGGCCGGCGAGCCCCAGCCCAGAGCGCCAAGCCGCGAGCCATGCCTGCGACCGCCAAGGCCGAGACGAAGACCAGCCCCGCCGCGAGCACCCCCTTGCGACGCAAGGCGGCGCCCGCGCCGCAGCCGCGCGAGAGGCCGCTCGGCCCAATCGGACTCTTGCGCGCCTTGCGGGCGAATCCGATCACCATCTGGACGCGCCCGCATTACGAGGAGAAGGTCGTGCTGCGCCGCACGATCATCGGCCCGCTGCTCGTCGTCAGCGATCCCGCGGCGATCAGATACGTGCTCGTCGACAATGCCTTGAACTACCGCAAGGGCGTGCTGCAGACGCGCGTGTTGCGGCCGGCCCTCGGCAACGGGCTCCTGACCGCCGAGGGCGAGAGCTGGCGCCTGCAGAGGCGGGCGCTCGCTCCGGCCTTCACGCCCCGCCTCACCGAGAGCTTCCAGCCGGCGATGGCGCGCGCGGCGGCAGGGCTCGTGGAGCGCTGGGGCGCCTGGCCCGACGGCAGCCGCATCGATGCGGCGCGCGACATGACGCATGTGACGCTCAAGGTGCTCGAGCGCACCATCTTCTCGGATGGCCTCGCCAGCGAGCCCGCCACCCTGGCAAGGGCGGTGACGGAATATCTCGACACGCTCGGCCGCATCCACCCGTTCGACGCGCTCGATCTGCCCGCTTTCATTCCGCGTTTCGGGCGAGGCGCGGGCAGCGATTCGCTCGGCACCTTCGATCGCGCGGCCGAGGCGATCATCGAGCGACGGCGCGCGCAACTCGCGCGAGGCGAGGGGCCGCCGCGCGATCTTCTCACCTTGCTCCTCGAGGCCGAGCGCGGCGAGGGCGGCCTCAAGCCCGAAGAGGTCAAGGCCAATATCGCGACCTTCATCGCGGCAGGCCATGAAACGACCGCCAATACGCTCTCCTGGTGCCTGTTCCTTCTCTCCTTCGATCCGGCTTGGCGAGAAAGGCTCGAGGCCGAGATCGACGAGGTGCTGGGCGACGGCGATCTTGCCTTGGCCGCCCTGCCCCGCCTCGTCGTCACCAAGGCAGTGGTCGAGGAAGCGTTGCGGCTCTATCCGCCGGCCCCTTCGATCACACGCCAGCCGATCGGCGCGGATCGCATCGCGGGCCTCGAGGTCGATCACCGCACCAAGGTGGTGATCTCCCCTTGGATCTTGCATCGGCATCGCCTGCTCTGGAAGGATGCGGAGGTTTTCGACCCGTCGCGCTTCCTCCCCGGTTCGCGCGAGGGCATCGACCGCTTCGCCTATCTGCCCTTCGGCGCCGGCCCGCGCATCTGCATCGGCCAGGCCTTCGCGCTCCAGGAGGCCATCATCCTGCTTGCCGCGATCTGCCGCGAGTTCCGGCTCGATCTCGCGCCCGGCCATGAGGTGCGCCCCGTTCAGCGCGTCACCTTGCGGCCGCAGGGCGGGCTGCCGATGATCATTCGCCGACGCCAGAGCCGCTGATCCTCGCCGCAAGGAACAGGGAAAATGCAGCAAATCCGTCCGGGTCGAATTCATAGCCGCTTGCAATAGAACGAAGCTCGCCGATCAGCCGGGATGGCGGAACGACTATGGCGGGCGACAGTTTTCATGCGACGAGGATCGAGCCGATCCTTGCCGATGCTTGAATGTCGCCTGCCCCTATTCGAGCTTGATGCAGATCAATGCTTGCGCGCGAATGTTCCCGCAACATTCACACGATAAGCGTGGCGGTAACAAGCGCATGACAACTCGATGCTGCGCGGCACGGCGTCTCGCCGCGGCCCAAGCGTCGACATTGAGAATGAGGAGGCTATTCATGAAAAGCTTATTGGTTGGATCCATGGCTGCGGCAATCGCAATAGCGATGCTCGCCGCTTCCCCATCGCGGGCCCAGCCGGCCGGTCCGACGGCGGGCTTCGGCGCAGCCGATACGACACTGGTTCAGGACGTGCAGTATGTCCGCCGCGGGGCGAGGATCGTTGGGCGACCCGGATTCCGGGGCGGCGCGCAAGCATTCCGGCGCGGCGGCAGGTGGCAGGGCGGTGGCTTCAGAGGCGGCGGTCGCGGCGCCGCCGCGGCGGGCATCGCGGGAGTTGCGGCCGGCGCGCTGCTCGGCGGAATGCTCGCCTCTCCACCCGATCCGGGGCCGGGCTATTATGTGCCAGACCCGGGCTACCCCTCGGGCGATCCCATCGCCTATTGCCAGAGCCGATTTCGCTCCTACGATCCAAGGAGCGGCACCTATATAGGCAATGACGGGTATCGCTATCGCTGCCCTTGATCGCGAGGTCGGGGTCAGGGGCATTTTCTTAGGCAGAGCATGCCCTGCGGCTCCGAGCTTTGCCTAGGAACACGATGTCATTCCGAGCCAAGCCCCGGATCAAGTCGACAAGCGTGATTCCGGTCGCGCGGGGACGACACCAAGGTTGTCGTCCCAAGGTGGCGGAATGCGTCGGCGATGCGGTCGTGCCGGGCAATACAGGGGATTTGGCCGGCCGCGACAGCCGCCTCAAGTTGCGCCTTTCGCGGCCGGCTTGACGAGTTCGAGCCCCTTTTGCGCGATGGCCGCGCCGAGCGCGCCGCCCTCGCTATTGACGGGCAAGCCGCCCCCCGCGAGTTGGACGGTCGGATAGGCGAATTGGATGCCGTTCGCGTCGAAGGCCTTCTTGATCAAGGCGAGCGCCCGCCGCCGCGCCATGAATTGGATGTCGCCCGGCTTGGTCATCATCTTCATGCGCAGCTGGATGGCGTAATCGCCGAAGGCCTGGACGCCCTGCAACTTCAGGGGCTGCAGGATGCCGGGGGCGAGCTCGGGATCGGCGGCAAGCTCCTGGCCGACCTTCTTGACGATCTTGCGCACCTGGTCGAGGTCGGTATCGTAGGTGACGCCGACACTGAGCTTCTCGATCACCCAGTCGCGGCTCATATTCTGGATGGCGCCCAGCACCCCGAAGGGCACCGTATAGAGCGGCCCGTTATGGTGGCGCAGCTTCACCGAGCGCAGACTGAAGGACTCGACCACGCCCCGATAAGTGCCGCTCTGGATGTATTCGCCGACCCGGAAGGCGTCGTCGAGCAGGTAGAAGACGCCGCTGATCACGTCGCGGACCAGAGTCTGCGCGCCAAAGCCGATGGCGACGCCGACGACGCCCGCGCTGGCGATCAAGGGGCCGATCTCGACGCCCAGCGCCGACAGTCCCATCATGGCGGCGATCACGACGATGAGCACGAACAGCATGTTGCGCAGGATCGGCAGAAGCGTGCGCAGACGCGCCCTGCGGCGATCCTCCTCGACCGCCACGAGGCTCAGATCGGTCGCCTCCTCGATGCGCGTGTCGATCACTGCCTTGACGATGTTCCACATGAAGTCGGCAACCAGGATCACGACGGCCGCGGTGAGCGTACCGCGCAGAACGCGCGTGAACAGGGTGTTCTGCGCCGCGAGATTGCCGACATCGATCCGCCACACATAGGCGAGCCAGGCGATGGCGCCGATGATGATCAGGCTGCGCAAGCCCCGCTCGAAGCAGACGATGGCGACGCTCGCGGGGCCGGCTTTCGCTTCCTCATGGCCGGGGGGGCGAAGAATATGGTTCACCGAGCGCTCGGTGATGCGGATCGTCGCCGGCAATCCGACGGCGACGGCGACGACCCAGAACAATGTCATCGCGCCGGAGACCCAGAGCAGCCACAGGACGGCGAAGTAAAGGCTGAGCCAGGTCGCCCTCGCATGCCGGCGATGGCGCTCATCGGCAGTCTCCACCGCCTCGCGCTGGGTCGTGGGCGGCGCCCGCCACACGGCGTCGATGGCAACGCCGAGCAGGACGAGCCCCAACCCGTAGGCGAGGAGCTCGCGCGTCGCGTCCGAGATGCCGAAAAGCGCGAATTCATCGACCGAGACCCTGCCGAAGGCGATCCAGCAGACGACCGCGACCAGGCGCCAATGCCAGAATTGCGCGGCCTCGGTCGTCATCGGCACGATGCGCAGGCGCGCCACGTCTCCGAAGCGCTTGCTGTCGGGCGGCGCCAGCAGGAAGCGGCCGACCGCCGCGGCGAGCCTGAGCGCCAAGAAGGCCAGGAGATAGCCGAGCACGATGTCCTTGAGGAGGCGCGGCCAGTCGAGAGCCAGGAATGCTCCGACGCTGCCGGCGGCGAAGCTCAGGACGAGGCCGACCGCGAAGGCGAAACGCGATCCGACCACGTGCAGCCTTTGCGCCACCGTGTCGAGCTTGGCATCGTCGACGCGCACC
>JBIOEK010000176.1:0-7536 GCA_044445925.1 Hyphomicrobiales bacterium | reverse complement strand
GCTCATGGCTCACGGGAAGAGATTGGCTCACGGGAAGAGAGCTGGGGGAGGCCGGCTCGCGCCGCGCGGGAGCCGATGCCGCATCCGCGGCGAAAACGCGTTCCTCCGGGCGAGTGCCGCCGCGGGGCGCCTTCCTGGCGGCGGTCGCGAAGCCGCCGATCTCGTCTGGAAGCTCATCGAGCACGGCTGGCGCCTCGGCCCGCATCGTGCCGTGGCCTTGGGCCTCGAGCGCGTCCCTGGATCCGGGCTGCGCGCCGATCGGCTCCGGGGGCCTTGTGCCGCGAGAAGCGGCCGCAGGCTGACGTGTCTGCTCCTCGAGGCTCGACAAGCGGCCCATGATGCGCTCGAGGGTCGTGCTCATCTGCCCGAGCGTCGAATGCATCTCGCGCTCGTCGGCGGCGCGGTCCTCGCGTAGCGCAAGGCCGACCTCGGCCGCCTGCGAGGCAGCTCCCGTGGCCGCGGCTTCGGCGGCCTTGATGGCGGCGGCCTTGGTATCGGCGAGCTCGTCGAAAAGTCGCGAGACGCTGCGTTCGAGATCGCCGAGCGCACCAGCCGAGCCCGGTTCGCCGCCGACCCGCTCCGCCAATGCGGCGATCTGGCGCTCGAGTCCCTGCAGCGCTCCCGCGCTGGGATCGACGAGACGCGCCGCGTCCATATTGGCGGCGATCTGGCGCAGGACGCGGTCGATCTTGTCGGGTGCGCTGGTCGTCGCCGATCTTTCGATCGAGAGGGCGAGCTTGTCGAGGCGGTCGCGCAGATCAGCGATTGAGCCGCTATCGGGGCCGCTCGGCGCCTGCTCGAGCTTGGCCGAGAGCCGGTCGAGCCTGTCCCTGACCTCGACCAAGGCCGTGCTGTCGGACAGGGGCGGCTGGCCGACGGCAGGAGCGTCGGCGCGCTCGACGATGCGGTCGAGCTTGTCGCGGATCTCCGTGAAGGCCTGGCTCGGCGCCTCGGCCCGGGTGGAGGACGAAAGGCGCTCCGACAGATCGGCGAGGTGCTGGCCGACGAGACCCAGCGGCTCGCGCATCACCTCGTCGATCTTGGCCGACAAGGCTTCGATCCGGCTCTCGACGACGCCGGTGTCGGCGCCGGGGCGCGGTTCCGACAGGCTGGCGCGGATTTCCGAGATCGCGGCGGTCAGCGCGGCGATCTCGCCGCGGTCGACCACCTTGGTCGTCAGCGCATCGACGCGCTGCGTAAGATCGGCGACGCTTTGCTCGAGCCTCGCGGCGAGCCGCGGCATGGTCGGGTCGGCGAGCAGACGGCGCACTTCGCTCGTCGTGCTCAAGAGTTCGTTGAAGGTCTGCGGATCGATGCGCCCCTTCTCGAGCCGCTGCAGCTGGATCGCCAAAGCTCCGAGCTCGGTGCGCAGGCTGGCGAGGCTAAGGCCCGCATCCTCCTCCAACGGCGCCGCCGCGAAGCGCGCCTGGATCGAGGAGGTGGGCGCGCCGCCGAGCTCGTCTCGCTTGCGCCTGATATCGGCGATCGCAGCGTCGAGCTTTCCCGAACCCGTCACGCTGCGCAGGACAACGCGGGGACGCGGCGGCGCCGGGGCCTGGGATGGCGCCGGGACCGGGTATCGCGCAAGGATCGGGGATGGCGCGGCGGCGGAAGGCGTCTCGGCAACGCTGAGAAGCGATGGGCGTGACAGCTGCTGGAGGATCGTGCCGAGCTTTGCCTCTATGCCGGCGATGCGTTCCTCGCGGAGCGTCGGATCGTCGCGGTCGCGGACATCGGCGAGCTCGTCGATCTTGCCGACGACCTCCTTCAACCTCTGGCCGAGGCTGTCCATCATCGTGGAGAAATGTTGCGTGTTGCGTTCGTCGACGCTGCGCTGCCCCTCCATGACGCTGACCCGATCGTCAAGGCGGCCGAGCGCGTTGCGAATGGGCTCGAAGGCTCTCGCCGGAGCTTCGGCGACCAGGGTCTCGATCTGGTTGAGGCGGCCTGTCATGAGGCCCAACGCGTCGCGCACCGCGGACGCCACGCGCTCCTGCGACGTGGCGAGGCGCTTCGTCTCCTCGGCGTGAGTGCTCTCGCTCTTCTCGATCCATTCGGAGATCGCGTCGAGCGCCGTGTCCGTCTTGGCGGCGAGGCGCTTCGTCTCCTCGACGCGGCGGCCTTCGCTCTTCTCGATCCACTCGGAGATCGCATCGAGCGCCGAGTTGGTCTTCAGCTCGTTGCGGCGGACATGGCGCTTCGCCTCGGCGACCGCGGCCGAGATCAGCTCATCGGCGTTGAGATCCTCGCGACTCTCCGCCTCGTCATTGAAGTCGGCCTCGCGCGCGATGTCCTGCATCCGTGCTTGGCGGCTTCTGGAATAGCGGCTCACCACGGCTTGAACCCTTCCAATTCTCTGTCGCGATGCAGGCGATGTTGGTTGCAACCTGGTCACGACGGAGGTCAGCGCCCGACGCGTCAACGAATCCAAAGGTGAATTTCGTGTGCTATGGTAAACAGGCCGTTAAGAAGCGTTGAGATTCACTGAATTTCGGCGCGATGAGTAAAACCTTCGTGTCCTGAAAACGCGGCTGGCATGACGGCGATTCGACTGTGGCAGCGAGAACGCCATTGCAAATGGTTCACATGTAAACTATTTGCTTGGCGAGGCGGCCTTGACGCTGACTGGTCCGTCCCGGCAAGCCGCCTTGGTTCGCGCGGGAGGAACCGGCCATGAGGTGTTGGACTTGCGGCCGATTCCGGCGCGTTGAGGCCGTCCGTCGCGATTGATCCAAGAGCAGCTTATCCAAGAGCGGCTCGTACAAGAGCAATTGATTCCAGAGGGGAGAGCGCAATGCCCAGCTACAAGGCTCCGGTCGAGGATACGCTTTTCCTTTTGCGCGACGTGCTCGGCTATGAGCGTTACGGCAACCTGCCGGGCTTTGCGGAGGCTCCGATCGATGTCGTCGAGGCGGTGCTCGGCGAACTCGGCAAGCTCGCCGAGGAAGTCTTCCAGCCGCTCAACCGGACGGGCGATCTCGAAGGCTGCAAGCGCCATGACGACGGGCGGGTGACGACACCCAAAGGCTTCAAGGAAGCCTATGACGCCTTCCGCAAGGGCGGCTGGATCGGCCTTTCGGCGCCGACCGAATATGGCGGCCAGGGCCTGCCCATGACCCTCACTTCGGTGATGGGGGAATATCTGTCCGCGGCCAATCTTGCTCTGTCGATGTATCCTGGCCTCACGCAAGGGGCGATCGCGGCGATCCTGGCGCATGGATCGGAGGAGCAGAAGCGGACCTATCTGCCGAAGATGATCACCGGCGAATGGTCGGGCACGATGAACCTGACGGAGCCCCATTGCGGCACCGATCTCGGCCTGATCAAGACCAAGGCCGTGCCCAATGGCGACGGCTCCTACGCGATCTCCGGCACCAAGATCTTCATCTCCTCGGGCGAGCACGATCTCGCCTCGAACATCATCCATCTGGTGCTCGCCCGCATCGAGGGGGCGCCGGCGGGCACAAGGGGCATCTCGCTGTTCATCGTGCCGAAGCTGTCCTTGAACGCGGACGGCTCGCTCGCCGCCCCGAACGGGGTTGCCTGCGGCTCGCTCGAGCACAAGATGGGCATCCACGGCAATTCCACCTGCGTCATGAACTACGACGCCGCCAGAGGCTTCCTGATCGGCCAGGAGAATAAGGGCCTCAACGCCATGTTCGTGATGATGAACGAGGCGCGGCTCGGTGTCGGCGTGCAGGGCTTGAGCCAGTCGGAGGTCGCCTACCAGAACGCCGTCAGCTACGCCAAGGAGCGCCTGCAGGGGCGCGCGCTCACGGGACCCAAGGAAAAGGACAAGCCCGCCGATCCGATCATCGTGCATCCCGATGTCAGGCGCGTGCTGATGTCGATCAAGGCCTTCAACGAGGCGGGGCGCGCCTTGGTTCTGTGGACCGCGCTCAAGGCCGATGTCTCGCATCGCTCCGACAATGCTCAAGATCGCCAGGCGGCCGAGGACCATATGGGGCTGATGACCCCGGTGGTGAAAGGCGTGCTGACCGATATCGGCTTCGACAATGCCGTCAAGGCCCAGCAGATGTTCGGTGGCCATGGCTACATCGCCGAATGGGGCATGGAGCAATTCGTGCGCGATGCCCGCATCACCATGCTCTATGAGGGGGCGAACGGCATCCAGGCGATGGACCTCGTCGGGCGCAAGCTCGGCAAGGATGGCGGCCGCGCCGTCAAGGCCTTCTTCGCCGAGGTGTCGGCCTTCCTCAAGGAGCAAGCCGAGGACGCCAGCATCTCCGGCCTCGCAAAGCCCGTCGAGGCGGCGCTTTCCCATTTGCAGCAGGCGACCATGTGGTTCATGCAGAACGCGCTGGCCAAGCCCGAGAATGCGGGCGCAGGCGCCACCGACTATATGCATATGTTCGGGCTCGTCGTGCTCGGCTATATGTGGGTCAGGATCGCCAAGGCGGCGCAGGCCAAGTTGACGACCGGAGCGAATGGCGATGCCTCGCGCATGGAGGGCAAGCTCGCCACCGCGAAATTCTTCATGCAGCGCCTCTTGCCCGAGACCTCCGCCCAGCTCGCCCGCATCACCTCCGGTGCGGACGCCGTGATGGCGCTCCCCGCGGAGGCGTTTTGAATACGCTGCGAACCTCGCCGGCAAGCGAGCCAAAGGAGCCTTAAATGTCCGACGCCTATATCTATGATCATGTCCGCACCCCGCGCGGACGCGGCAAGCCGGATGGGGCGCTGCACGAGGTGTCGACGCTGGCGCTCGCCACCCATGTGCTGAAGGAGATCCGCGAGCGCAACCATCTCGACACTAAGCTCGTCGACGATGTGGTGCTCGGCTGCGTCGATCCGGTTGGGGAGGCGGGCAGCGACATCGCGCGGGCCGCGGCGCTTTGTGCCGATTACGGCGATCAGGTTCCCGGCGTGCAGATCAACCGTTTCTGCGCCTCCGGCCTCGACGCGGTGAATTTCGCGGCGGCGCAGATCATGGCCGGACAGCACGATCTGACCATCGGCGGGGGCGTCGAATCGATGAGCCGGGTCGGCATCGGATCCTCGGGCGGCGCCTGGCCCATGGACCCGGCAATCGCCGTCAAGGCCTATTTCATGCCCCAAGGCGTCTCGGCCGATCTGATCGCCACCAAATACGGCTTCTCGCGCGACGATGTCGACGCCTATGCGGTCGAGAGCCAGAAGCGCGCCGCCAAGGCTTGGAGCGAGGGCCGCTTCGCCAAATCCGTGGCGCCGGTGAAGGATATCAACGGCCTCACCATCCTCGCCAAGGATGAGCATATGCGGCCCCAGACCGATATGCAGTCGCTGGCTTCGCGCAAGGCCGCCATCGTGTTGTTGGGGGGGATGGGCGGCGTCGACGCGGTCGCCCCCGCGTACCAACCCGAGATCGAGAGCGTCAACCACGTCCACCATGCCGGCAATTCCTCCGGCATCGTCGACGGCGCCGCGGCCGTGCTTCTCGGCTCGAAGGAAGCGGGCGCTTCAGCCGGGCTGAAGGCGCGGGCCCGCATCAGGGCTTTCGCCAATGTCGGCTCGGAGCCCGCCATGATGCTCACCGGCCCCGTCGACGTGACCAGGAAGCTGCTGGCGCGCGCCAAGATGACCTTGCAGGATATCGATCTCTTCGAGCTTAACGAGGCCTTCGCCTCGGTGTGCCTGCGCTACCAGCAGGCCTTCGAGATTGCCTCCGACAAGCTCAACGTCAATGGCGGGGCGATCGCCATGGGCCATCCGCTCGGCGCGACGGGTGCAATGATCCTCGGCACCGTGCTCGACGAGCTTGAGCGCACCGGCAAGGAGACGGCCCTCGTCACGCTCTGCATCGGCGCCGGCATGGGCACCGCGACCATCATCGAGCGCGTGTGAGGCCTGGGCGGTCATGCCGAAGATCGACTTGTCCAAGGTGGAGATTCATTCGGGCTCGGCCTATCCGGCGCCCTTCAGGGAGAGATGCGCGCGCCGCCACAAGTAGCGCCTGGGCGATGCCGCCGGGCTCACGCAGTTCGGGGTCAATCTCGCGCTCATCGACCCCGGGGCGCAGTCGGCGCTTCGCCACTGGCACGAGGAGGAGGACGCCATGCCGACTCCCAGGGAAGCTTATTGAGACCCAAAGCCGAGGAGGCTTGCAATGAACCTCACCAATTTCCGATTCGAGACCGGCACCGACGGCATCGCGCTGGCGACCTGGGACATGCCCGGCCGCTCGATGAACGTCATCAACCTGGAGGTCGGGGAGGAGCTCGGCAAGATCGTCGATGAGGTCGCCTCTAACCCCGCGATCAAGGGCTGCGTCATCGCCTCCGGCAAGGACGGCTTCTCGGGCGGCGCGGATCTCGGCATGCTCGAGGCCTTCGGCCTGGAATATGCGAAGCTGCGCAAGAGCCGGGGCGAGGAGGAAGCCGCTTCCTATTTCTTCGAGCAGGCGAGGGGGCTGTCGCTGCTCTACCGGCGGCTCGAGACCTGCGGCAAGCCTTTCGCGGCGGCGATCCACGGCGCCTGCCTCGGAGGCGCCTTCGAGCTCGCGCTCGCCTGCCATTTCCGGGTCGCGGCCGACGACGACAAGACGCGCGTCGGCTTGCCCGAGATCAAGGTCGGGCTGTTTCCCGGCGCCGGCGGCACGCAGCGCATCGCGCGCCTGATGCCCACGGGCGACGCCTTGCAGATGATGCTCAAGGGCGACCAAATTCGCTCGGCTGCGGCGAAAAGCATGGGCTTGATCCATGCCGTCGGCAAGCGCGAGGAGGTGGTGGGGCTCGCCAGGAAATGGATCGCCGATGGCGGCAAGGGGGTGCAGGCCTGGGACGACAAAGCGTTCCGCCTGCCCTCGGGCAAGGTGTTCTCGGCAGCCGGCATGCAGATCTGGCCGCCGGCGAACGCCATCTACCGGCGCGAGACCAACGACAACTACCCCGCCGCGAAAGCGATGCTGCAGGCCGTGTTCGAGGGCTTGCAGATGCCGATGGACACGGCGCTCAAGGTCGAATCGCGCTATTTCGCGAAGATCCTGCGCTCTAAGGAGGCGGCGGCGATGATCCGCACCTTGTTCCTCTCGATGGGCGAATTGAACAAGGGGGCGAGGCGCCCTGCCTCCGTGCCGCAAACCAAGATCAGGACGGTGGGCGTGATCGGCGCGGGCTTCATGGGAGCGGGCGTCGCCTATGTGACGGCGCTCGCGGGCCTCGACGTGGTGCTCGTCGACCAATCGATCGAGGCCGCCGAGAAGGGCAAGGCCCATTCCCACGAGCTGATGACCGGCCAGGTGATGAAGGGCAGGGCCAAGACCGCCGATCGCGACGCTCTCCTTTCCCGCATCAAGCCGAGCGCCGATTATGCCGACCTTTCGGGCTGCGACCTCATCGTCGAGGCCGTGTTCGAGGACCCGAAGGTCAAGGCCGAGGTGATCGCCAAGGTCGAGGCGGTCATCCGCCCGGACTGCGTCTTCGGCTCGAACACTTCGACCTTGCCGATCTCAGGCCTCGCCAAGGTGTCGAAGAGGGCCAAGGACTTCATCGGCATCCATTTCTTCTCACCCGTCGAGCGCATGATGCTGGTCGAGAT
>JBIOEK010000175.1:0-7536 GCA_044445925.1 Hyphomicrobiales bacterium | reverse complement strand
TGTCGGTCATGGTGGCGCTCCTGATCGGGGGCCTCGAGGCTCTCGGCCTGATCGCCTATCAGCTCGGCCTCGATTCGGGCTTCTGGAAGCTCATCGGCGACCTCAATGACGATCTCGCCAATTTCGGCTTCATCATCGTCGGCGTCTTCGTCGCGAGCTGGGCGATCTCCTTCCTGATCTATAAATGGCGGCGTTTCGAGGAGCAGCCGGCCGCAGCGGCGCGCCGCTGACCGGTTCTCGAAGAACGAAGCGTCCTCGCCGCCCGATCCCGGCCATTGACACAGACCTGTCAAGGAAGTGTGATACTTCACTCGCCACGCGAGTGCGGCGTCGCGAGCGCGCGCTTAAGCGGAAATTCCACTCAATCAGAGATTGCAGGGACGCGTCGAGGTCAAAACATGAAACACAAACTGGCACTTCTCACATCGGCCGCGGCTCTCGCGGTCGTGGCGTCCACGGGACTTGCCGTCGCCCAGGCGCCGGACGCCCTGGTGGCGGCCGCCAAGAAGGAGGGGCAGCTCTCCGTCATCGCCCTGCCGCGCGACTGGTGCGGCTATGGCGAGATCATCGACGGCTTCAAGGCCAAATACGGCTTGACCGTCAACGAGCTGAACCCGGATGCGGGTTCCGGCGACGAGGTCGAGGCGATCAAGGCCAATAAGGGCAATGCCGGCCCGCAGGCGCCCGACGTCATCGATGTCGGCTTAGCCTTCGGACCCTCCTCCAAGAAGGACGGGTTGATCCAGCCCTACAAGGTGTCGACCTGGGCGACGATTCCCGATTCCGCCAAGGATGCCGACGGCTCCTGGTACGGCGACTATTACGGCGTGCTGACCTTCGAGGTGAACAAGGACATCGTCAAGAAGTCGCCCGCGGACTGGGCGGATCTGCTCGGCGCCGAATACAAGAACGGGGTGGCGCTGGCGGGCGATCCGCGCGTCTCGAGCCAGGCGATCCAGGCCGTGTTCGCGGCCGGGCTCTCGGCCGCCGGCGGCGATATCGCCAAAGCGCCGGAGGCGGGGCTGAAGTTCTTCTCCGAGCTCAACAAGAAGGGTAATTTCGTCCCCGTGATCGGCAAGGCGAGCTCGGTGGCGCAGGGCTCGACGCCGGTGCTCATCCGCTGGGATTACAACGCGCTCGCCGATCGCGACACGCTGAAAGGCAACCCGCCGGTCGACGTCGTGGTGCCGAAGACGGGTGTCATCGCCGGCGTCTATGTGCAGGCGATCAGCGCCTTCGCGCCCCATCCGAACGCCGCCAAGCTGTGGATCGAGTATCTCTATTCCGATGAGGGCCAGATCGGCTATCTGAAGGGCTATTGCCATCCGATCCGCTTCCAGAGCCTCGTCGACGCCAAGAAGGTGCCGGCCGATCTCCTGGCGAAGCTGCCGCCGGCGGACGCCTATGCCAAGGCTGTCTTCCCGACGCTCGATCAGCTTGCGGTGTCGAACCCGGCGATCACCAAGCAATGGGACAGCGTGGTCGGCGCCAACGTCGTCAAATAGGCGGTCGGCCGTCTTGGGGCCGTCCTCGGAAGCTCGAGGACGGCCGTGACGCGTCGAGCCGGCAAAGGCTTCCATCCTTGCGTTGCGACTAGCTGACCATCGGAAAGGCCTCCATGGCCCAGATGCAAGCTGAAGCGGCCGCTATGCCGGCCGGGCCGGCGCGGCCGCGGCAGATGTCCTTCGCCTTCCTCGGCGTCGTGCCGTTCTTCGTCTTCGCCGTCATGTTCCTGTTGTGGCCGACAGCCTTCCTGGTCATCGGCGGCTTCCAGGACGCCGAAGGCCATTTCACCCTCGACAATATCCGGCGCCTCGCCGAGCCGACGATCCTCAACGCCTATTGGATCAGCATCGAGATCAGCGTCGCCTCGGCGCTCATCGGTGCCATCATCGGCTTCTTTCTCGCCGCTTCCGTGGTGCTCGGCGGGCTGCCGCGCTGGCTGCGCCCGACGCTCATGACCTTCTGCGGAGTCGCCTCGAACTTCGCCGGCCTGCCGCTCGCCTTCGCCTTCCTGGCGACGCTCGGCCGCACCGGGCTGGTGACGGCGCTGCTGATCAAGTATTTCGACTTCAATCTCTATGCGACCGGCTTCAACGTGCTGAGCTTCACCGGGCTGACGCTCACCTACCTGTATTTCCAGATCCCCTTGATGGTGCTGATCCTGACGCCGGCGCTCGACGGGCTGAAGCGTGAATGGCGGGAGGCGGCCGAGGTGCTCGGAGCGAGCTCCTGGCAATATTGGCGCCATGTCGCGATCCCGGTGCTGTGGCCGAGCTTCCTCGGCTCGACGCTCCTGCTCTTCGCCAATTCCTTCGGCGCGGTGGCGACCGCCTATGGCCTCACCGGTTCCTCGCTCAACCTCGTGCCGATCCTGCTCTACGCGCAGAGCAGGGGCGATGTGCTGCACGACCCCAATCTCGGCTATGCGCTGGCGCTCGGCATGATCGTCATCACCGGGCTCTCGAACGGCGCCTATATCTGGCTGCGCGCACGCGGCGAGAGGTGGCTGAAATGAAGAGGTCGCGCCTCGGCCCCTGGCTCGCCGTCGCGATCGGCGCCGCTTATTTCCTGATCCCGCTGATCGGGACCTTCGAGTTCTCGCTGCGCCTGCGGCGCGGCGAATATTCCTTCGACGCCTATCGGGTGGTGCTCGCCGATCCGCGCTTCCAGGCGACCTTCGGCTATTCGACCCTGGTGGCGCTCGCGACCATCGTGCTCGGCGTGATCCTCGTGGTTCCGACCGCCTATTGGATCGAGCTCAAGCTGCGCAAGCTGCGGCCGCTCGTCGAGTTCATCACGCTCTTGCCGCTGGTGATCCCGGCGATCGTGCTGGTCTTCGGCTATCTGCACACCTACAACTCCTCCTCCCTCATCCCGTTCACGGGGAGCCCGCGCGGCACCGACCTGCTTCTGACGTTCGGCTATGTGACCTTGGCACTCCCCTACATGTATCGCGCCGTCGATACCGGCCTGAGAGCGATCGATGTGCGCACCCTGACCGAGGCGGCCGAGAGCCTCGGCGCCGGCTGGGGCACCATCCTGTTCAAGGTGATCTTTCCCAATGTGCGGGTGGCGATCCTGTCGGGCGCCTTCCTTACCTTCGCGATCGTCATCGGCGAGTTCACGCTGGCAAGCCTCTTGGACCGGCCGGCCTTCGGCCCGTATCTGCAGCTCGTCGGCGCCAACCGCGCCTACGAGCCCTCGGCGCTCGCCATCGTCGCCTTCATCGTCACCTGGGCCTGCATGGGGCTCATCCAGGTCTTCGGGCACGATCGACGCGCCGCCATGGCGGGCCGCTGACCCTTTGCGATCGGAGCAGGCATGAAATTCCTCGAGATCGACAACCTGCGAAAGGTCTTCGGCTCCCAGACGGGGGTGGAGCATTTCGCGATCGCGGTCGAGCGCGGCGAGTTCATCTCGTTCCTCGGGCCCTCGGGTTGCGGCAAGACCACGACCTTGCGCATGGTCGCCGGCTTCGAGCAGCCGACATCGGGCTCGATCCGCATCGACGGGCGCGATGTCGTGGGGCTGCGGCCGAACCAGCGCAAGATCGGCATGGTGTTCCAGTCCTACGCGCTTTTCCCCAACATGACGGTCGCCCAGAACGTCGCCTTCGGCCTCAGGATCGCCAAGCAGCCGGAAGCCGTGATCAAGCCTCGCGTCGCCGAGATGCTGGAGATGATCAAGCTGCCGCAACTCGGCGACCGCTATCCCTACCAGCTCTCGGGCGGCCAGCAGCAGCGGGTGGCCCTGGCGCGCGCGCTCGCCGGCAAGCCGCAGCTCCTTCTGCTCGACGAGCCGCTCTCGGCGCTCGACGCCAAGATCCGCGCCTCGCTGCGCGGCGAGATCCGCGACCTGCAGAAGAAGCTCGGCATCACCACCATCTACGTCACGCATGACCAGGAGGAGGCTCTGGCGATGTCGGACCGGGTCGTGGTGATGAGCGAAGGACGCATCGAGCAGCTCGGCACGCCGTTCGAGATCTACAACCGCCCGCGCACCCGCTTCGTCGCCTCCTTCGTGGGCACGCTGAACATATTGCGCGGCAAGGTGATCGACCCGGCGAAGGGCCTGGTCCGCGTCGACGAGCAGGATATCCGCCTGGCGCAGCCGATCGAGGGCGCCAAGGCCGGCGACATGCGCGCCATCGCGCTGCGTCCGGAGGCCGTGTCGCTTGCGCCTGCGGGTGAGGACCGCAACGCCATGCGGGGCTTGATCGAGGATGTGAGCTTCCTCGGCGCCATCGTGCGCATCAGGATGCGCTTCAAGGACAACGTGATCTCGCTCGACACCTTCAACAACTCGGCCGCCCGTCCGCCCGAGCCCGGCCAGCAGACGAGCGTCTCATTCGCTCCCGCCGATCTGCAGTTGCTGGAGGAGGCGTGACCTGTCATGGCCGGGCTTGTCCCGGTCATCTCGGTCATCTCGATCACATGGCCTTCAAGACATAATGTGCTTCGCAGCCTTTTCGCTGGATCCCGGGCTCCGTTCCGCTCCGCTACACGGCCCCGGGAAAGGGGAAAGCTTCCGCTATGTCAGCGCCTACGGGAACAAGGCCTGCCATGACGGGTGCACCTCTCAAGCCAGCGCGATCCTGACGCGGCGGTTATGGCGCCCCTTATTGTCGATCTTGAGGATGCGCAGACGCTTCTCGCCGCGCGTCGAGGGGAGATGCGTGCCGCCGCAGGCCTGGCGGTCGAGGCCGGCGATCTCGACGATGCGGATCATGCCGTCGGCGGTGGGCGGAGGCGCCACCAAGCGGGTGCGGATCAATCCGCGCTCCTCCTGCGCAACCGCGAGCGGCACATAACTGTCGCCCACGCGCAGATCCTCGCCGATCGCTTCGTTGATCGGTCCTTCGAGGGCGCGCAGCTTCTCGTTATCGGCGTCCGGCAGGTCGAAATCCATGCGCGCCGTCGCGTCCTCGTTCATCTGCACGCCGGTCACCAGCGCCGCGTCGAAGCTGCGATAGACGCAGGCGTTGAGGATGTGGGTATAGGTGTGCATCTCGGTCATCATGGCCCGGAAGCCCGCGTCGATGACGGCCTCGACGCCGCCATGGACCTCCTCCTCGCCGGCGAGCAGGATCCAGGGCTTCCCGTCGACGATCTCGAAGCCGGCGATCCTTGCCTCGCCGCGCGACCAGAAGATCTTGCCGCGATCGGCGAGCTGGCCTCCCCCGCCCGGAAAGAAGGGCGACCTCGCAAGCAGGAGCCTGCCCGGACGGCTCTCGAGCACATCCGTCTCCAGGCTCAACCGATCAGGGTGTTCGTGATAGAAGGCGCGTTGCATGGTTCCATTGTTGCTCATGAGCTCGAGATTGCAGGACTAACGCATGAAAGCGCCGCCATATTGGCGAAAATTGCAATGCGCCGGCCGCGGTCTGCCCCGGAAGGGGTGAGGCATGGCGCGCCGCAGTAGCCGCAATACGAGCCGCTATTGGTGGGATGGCGAGGTCGCCGGCCTCAGCCTGCTCGAGGCCGATTTCATCACCCATGAATATCCCCCGCATATGCATGAGGCGCTGGTCATCGCGGTCACCGAGGACGGAGGCTCGAAGATCAAGAGCCGCGGCAGCGTCGAGCAGGCCTCTTCTTCGACGCTGTTCGTGTTCAACCCGACCGAGCCGCATGCGGGCTGGATGGGCTCTTGCGAGCGCTGGCGCTACCGCGCCTTCTACCTGACGCAGACGGCGATCGACGGGGTGGCGGCGACGCTCGGCCTGAAGACGATCCCCTATTTCACGAGAAACTCGTTCGAGGATGTCGATCTGATCGACGCCTTCCTCGCCTTGCATCGCTCGCTCGATGAGGGGCGCGACAGCTTGCAGTCGGAGGTGCTGATGGCTTCGGCCTTCGGGCGGCTGTTCGCGCGCCATGGTGGCGGCAAGGCCGCTATCGTGCCGGCGCCTCGCGACGCGGCGCTGCTGGGGCGCGTGCGCGAGCGCATGCACGAAGAATATGAGCGCAATCTGCACCTCGCCGAGCTCGGCGAAGCCGTCGGGCTGACGCAATTCCAGCTCATCGGCCTGTTTCGGCGCGGGCTCGGCGTGACCCCGCATGCCTATCTGATGCATCTGCGCCTCAGCGCTGCCTGCCGGGAGCTGCGCCGCGGCGAGAAGATCGCGCAGACGGCGCAGGCTTGCGGCTTCTACGACCAGAGCGCCCTCACCAAGGCTTTCAAGCGCTGCTACGGCATCACGCCGCTGCAATTTAAGGGCGCGGCAAGAATGAGGGGCGAGCCAGGCGGCCGGCCAGGATCGGCCTTTGCACCGGAGGCCCGGTCTCGCTATGACGACGCCGGTCGCGAGAGGAACGAGCCATGAGCCTGACGCAAGCCAAGCACGCCGCCCCGCAGGGCGAGGCGCATTTCGACTGGTCCGACCCGTTCGAGCTCGAGCAACAGCTCAGCGAGGACGAGCGCATGGTCCGCGACACGGCGCGCGACTACGCGCAGGCAAAGCTCCTGCCGCGCGTCACCTCGGCCTATCTCGAGGAGCGCTTCGACCGCGAGATCATGACCGAGATGGGGAAGCTCGGCCTGCTCGGCTCGACCTTGCCGGAGCAATATGGCGGCGCCAATCTCGGCTATGTCTGCTACGGGCTCGCGGCGCGCGAGGTGGAGCGCGTCGATTCCGGCTATCGCTCGGCGATGAGCGTGCAATCCTCGCTCGTGATGTATCCGATCTACGCCTATGGCGACGAGAGCCAGCGCAAGAAATATCTGCCGAAGCTCGCGACCGGAGAGTGGATCGGCTGCTTCGGCCTGACCGAGCCCGAGGCCGGCTCCGATCCGGGCTCGATGCGCACCAGGGCCGAAAGGATTTCCGGCGGCTATCGGCTCACCGGCTCGAAGATGTGGATCACCAACGCGCCGGTCGCCGATGTGGCGATCGTCTGGGCGAAATCGGCGGCGCATGAGGGCAAGATCCGCGGCTTCATCCTGGAGCGCGGCATGAAGGGCCTCTCGACCCCCAAGATCGAGAAGAAGCTGTCGCTGCGCGCCTCGGTCACCGGCGAGGTGGTGATGGAAGGCGTCGAGGTGCCGGAGGACAACCTCCTGC
Organism: Hyphomicrobiales bacterium; assembly: GCA_044445925.1. GTDB lineage: Bacteria > Pseudomonadota > Alphaproteobacteria > Rhizobiales > Beijerinckiaceae > GAS188. The sequence continues at coordinate 470 of JBIOEK010000175.1, read as the reverse complement.
CGAACGTGTCCGGACTGAAAGGGCCGTTCGGCTGCCTCAACCGGGCGCGCTACGGCATCGCCTGGGGCTCCATGGGGGCGGCCGAAGCCTGCTTCCACGCGGCGCGCGACTATACCTTGAACCGCAAGCAATTCGGCCGGCCGCTCGCCGCCAACCAGCTGGTGCAGAAGAAGCTCGCCGACATGCAGACCGAGATCGCGCTGGGCCTGCAGGCCTCCTTGCGCGTCGGCCGCCTGATGGACGAGGGCAAGATGGCGCCGGAGATGATTTCGATCGTCAAGCGCAACAATTGCGGCAAGGCGCTCGACATCGCCCGCACCGCCCGCGACATGCTCGGCGGCAACGGTATTTCGATCGAGTATCACGTCATGCGCCACGCGGCGAATTTGGAGACGGTGAACACCTACGAGGGCACCCACGACGTCCACGCCTTGATCCTCGGGCGCGCGATCACCGGCATCCAGGCGTTC
>JBIOEK010000174.1:0-7585 GCA_044445925.1 Hyphomicrobiales bacterium | reverse complement strand
GCTCGTCCGTCACCTCCTCGGGAGGCGGCGGCGGGATATCGTAATCCTCCTCGTAGAAGGTCGCGGGCGGGCTATAGGGCTCGTTGAGCGAGCTCAGCTGGATCTGTGCCTCTTCGGCATGCGGGCCGCGCGGATAGTGGAGGAGATAGGTCCAATAGGCTTCGGGCGTGCCGCGCGTCACCGTGCGCCGCCAGAAGAAGGCCTCGCGTCGCGCCGCGATGATGGCCCTGGCGCGCCGCGCCAGCGGCCCGTCGGGGAATGCGGCGACGAACTCCCGATAGCCATCGATGGTATCGCGTTCGATCGCCAGCGCGAAGGCGTCCCCGACCGATAATTGGGCGAGCGGGCGGCTGCGCATTGCAGCCGCGGCGGGCGGCGGCGCCACCGGCGTTTGCGGGGTGAAGAAGGTGAAATCGCTCACGAGCCCCGAGACGTTCCAGGGAAGCTGACCGCCCTTGGTGTCGCTTTGCGCCCGCAGGCGCACGCGCGCGAATAATTCGTCGAGAGACAATCCCGGTACGCGAATCGCGTCCGCAAGCGCGCTCGCATAGGCGCCATAGCCTTGCTTCTGCTCCTCGAGGACGTAGCCCGGCTGTTGCGAGAAGGCGACAAGGAGACCCTGCTGCGCGTCGAGCGCGGCAAGCCCGGGCGCCACTTGCGGCGCGATCCTGAAAGGCAGCGGGCGGGCAATGTCGAAGATCGCGACATGAGCGGCCCCCGGAATGGTTTGGAGCAGCGCCAGGAGCTCGTTGATCGAGATCGTTTCGGCGCCGATCGCGTCTAGGCTTGCGAGCGCCGCATCCGTCGGGACGATGCGGTTGTCGCCCGAACTCTGCAGGCCGATGCCGGAGACGTAGATGACCGCGACCGCATTGGGGCCTGCTTGGCCGAGCTTGGCGATGAAGGTTGCCGCGAGGCTTTCGAAGCCGGCGCGGTCGACATCTCGTCCTCCGGTTACGTCGAAGCCTGCCTGCTGCAATTGGTAGGCGATCAATCCGGCATCGTTGACGGCGGTGGTCTCGGGCGTAGCCGCGGCATTCGAATAAGCCCCCTCCCCGATGACCAGCGCGAATCGAGGCTGGCCGCCAGACGCGGTCTGCGCCGACGCCGGACCGCAGAGAAGCCAGGCGCAAGCGGCAATCGCAAGCCCGCGAAGCCAAGGGATCATGGTTGCCTTCCTTGCGTTCCAGCGCCTGCGCCTGATTAGCTGCCAAGACGGCTGAATGTTCCCTGAACCGAGGCGAAGCAGGGCATCGCCGACCCCGATGCGAACGCCGCGTGCGGTCCCTGGTTTCGCAGGCCACCTCCCACCGGTCATTTCGAGACGAGCCGACCGACCTCCTCCCGCAGCCGTGGCACGAGGTCAGCCTCGAACCAGGGATTGGATTTGAGCCAACCATTATTGCGCCAGGACGGATGCGGCAGGGGCAAGAGCGCGGGTCGCCCAGGGCCGTCGAGGATGTCGCGCCAGCGGCCGACGGTTGCCGTGAGGCCGCCCTTCGCCTCCTCCCCGAGATGCCAACCCTGGGCATAGTGCCCGATCAAGAGGACGAGCTCGAGCGCCGGTAGCGCGGCGAAAATCCGATCCCGCCAGATCGGGGCGCATTCGCGTCGCGGGGGCAGGTCCCCACCCTTGGCATCCTGGCCCGGGAAGCAGTGGCCCATCGGCACGATGGCGATATGGCGAGCGTCATAGAAGCTCGCCTCGTCGAGCCCGAGCCAGGCGCGCAACCTGACGCCCGAGGCGTCAGTGAAGGGGCGGCCGGAAAGATGCACGCGCGTCCCGGGTGCCTGGCTCGCAATGCATAGCCGCGCGCTCCGCGAAGCCTGGATCACCGGCCTCGGCTCATGCGGCAGCCTCTTGCCGTAAAGGGGGGCATCGCGGCAGATACGGCAGGCCGCAAGCTCTCGCAGAAGGTTCTCGAGCGTCGTCATTGATCGAGCATATATGTTAGACGGATCTACCTTCGAGCATCGGATTCGGGCAAATTTCGCCAAGCTGTCGCGAGGTCTTTCCCTATCGTCCCGACGACACCGACATCGTATCTCATCTGGGAATCTCCATGTCCGCGCCCATCGCCCCCTTCATGCCGAACCGCTTCAGCTCGGCGGTCCCCTTCTACGTCAAGGGCCGCCTCGATTATCCGAAACGTCTCATCGAGAATGTCGGGGCCTGGCTCGGAATATCGAGGGGGGATCGCGTGCTCGATCTCGGCTGCGGGCCGGGCTTCTTGGCAATCGGCTTCGCAAAGCTCGGCTGCCAGGTTACCGGCATCGACCCCGACAAAGCCATGCTGGCTGCCGCCGCGGAGCTGGCCGACGAGCAAGGGCTTGAATGCGAGTTCCACGAAGGCTCCTCCTATGACATCTCGCCCGCACTCGGCCGCTTCGAGCTCGTGACCATGGGACGCTCCTTCCATTGGATGGACCGGCCGGCGACGCTTGCGGCACTCGACGAGGTCATCGAAAGGGGCGGCGCCGTCGCGCTGTTCGGCGACCAGCACATCAAATGCCGCGAGAACCGCTGGCAGGAGGCGCTGGACGAGGTCCGCCAACGCTTCGAGCGTCGCGAGGAGTTCACGAAGCTGCAAAAGGCGGGCGAAGTCGAGCGACATGAGATCGTGCTGCTCGCTTCGCCCTTCTCGCGCCTCGAGATCTTGGGCGTCACGGAACGCCGCTCGCTCACTATCGAGGGGGTGGTGGCGCGGGCCCTTTCCTTTTCAGCCTCCTCCCCGGAGAAGCTCGGCGAGCGGCAGCCGGCCTTCGAGGCCGCGGTGCGCGAGGCCGTGTCTCCTTTTGCCCATGACGGCGGCTTGAGCGAGGTCGTCGAATTCGCGGCTCGGATCGCCAAGCGGCCCGGCATCTAACCTAGACGACGCTCGCCTCCTCGGAGCGCTTCACTCTCAGGCCGAAGCCCGCCAGGGCTTCGGCGAGCGGCGCCGAAGGATCGCGGCCAGAGGTGCAGAACGTCGGGGCGCAGCTTGACGATCTCGCGGAACACGCTGAGCCCGCCGATGCCGGAATCGAAGACGAGGACCAAGGGAGCCGCGGCCGGCATGAGGTCACAACGATCCCAGTGGGCCTGTGAGCACGCCCCTATTCCCCGCCGCCTCGATCACCGGACGGCCCTTCGCCTGGCGCTCCCGCTTCAGCAGCTCGGCGATCAGGAAGGCGAGCTCCAGGGCTTGCTCGGCATTGAGCCTCGGATCGCAATGAGTGTGGTAGCGGTCGGCGAGCTCGGCATCCGATACCGCGCGCGCGCCGCCGGTGCACTCGGTGACGTTCTTACCGGTCATCTCGAGATGCACCCCGCCGGCATGCGTGCCTTCCGCCTGATGCACCGCGAAGAAGTTGCGTACCTCTCCCATGATCTGATCGAAGGGGCGTGTCTTGTAGCCGCTGCCCGCCTTCACCGTGTTGCCGTGCATCGGGTCGCAGGACCAGACGACATTGCGCCCCTCCGCCTTCACGCTGCGCAGGAGCTTCGGCAGATGATCGAAAACCTTGCCGGCCCCGAAGCGGCAGATCAGCGTCAGGCGTCCCGGCTCGTTGCCGGGATCGAGGATGTCGATGAGACGCAACAGCATCTCGGGCGAAAGCGTCGGCCCGCATTTGAGGCCGAGCGGGTTCTTGACGCCCCGGCAGAACTCGACATGGGCATGGTCCGGCTGGCGGGTACGGTCTCCGATCCAGATCATGTGCCCCGAGGTCGCGTAGGGGTCCCCGCTCGTCGAATCGATGCGCGTGAAGGCCTGCTCGTAGCCGAGGAGCAGCGCCTCATGGCTCGTGTAGAAATCCGTGACCCGCATCTCTGAGTGCAATTCGGCTCCAATACCGATGGCGCGCATGAAGTCGAGCGTCTCGCTGATACGGTCCGCGAGCTCAGCAAAGCGCGAGGAGGCGGGCGAATCCTTGAGGAAGCCGAGCATCCAGCGATGCACATTCTCGAGGCTCGCATAGCCGCCGCTGGCGAAGGCGCGCAAGAGGTTGAGCGTCGCCGCCGATTGGCGGTAGGCGTCGATCTGGCGTGACGGGTCGGGCCTGCGCGCCTCGGGGGTGAACTCGATGCCGTTGATGATGTCGCCGCGATAGCTCGGCAATTCGACATCGCCGATACGCTCGGTCGGGCCCGAGCGCGGCTTCGCGAATTGACCGGCGATGCGCCCCACCTTCACCACCGGCGAAGCGCCTGCGAAGGTCATTACCACCGCCATCTGCAGAAAGACGCGGAAGAAGTCGCGGATATTGTCGGCGGAATGCTCGGCGAAGCTCTCGGCGCAGTCGCCTCCCTGAAGCAGGAATGCGTCGCCCGCCGCAACCTTCGCGAGCGCCGCTTTGAGCTTCCTCGCTTCTCCGGCGAAAACCAGCGGCGGAAAGCCGGCGAGCTGCCGCTCGACGGCGGTCAGCGCCTGCATATCGGGAAAAACCGGCACCTGCTCGATCGGCATGCCGCGCCAGGAGCCGGGGCTCCAGTTCTTCGTGCTTGTGGCGCTTGTCATGAGCAAAGCTCCTCAACTCCATCCGAAGGAGCACGCTCGAGCGTCGCATATGGCGATCCCGCTCATTTTCAGCACCTCCTTCAGGTGTCTCGGGAGGCTCTATACACGATCGAACGTCGCGATCCAGGTTTCGCCGCGAGGGGTTGGGCCGAGAGGCTGGCCTGTCTCGCCATCGCGCCACCGCACCGCACCGCCCGAAAGGCTCAGGCGCGCGCGTCGGCGAGTACTTCGCGCAGGCTCGCGAGGGTCAGCTCGATGTCGCGATCCGTCGTCAGCCAGTTGCAGACCGAGACGCGCATCACCCGCATGCCGCGCCAGGTGGCGCCCCCGAACCAGGCGACGCCCTTGGCTTGTATGCGCCGGATCACGTCATCGGTCGCGCGGTCATGGTCGCCGTCATCGGCCAAGAAGCGCACCAAGCCCTGATTGATGATCGGCGCGGCCACGACCTCGGCGCCGGGCAGCTCGCCAATGCCTCTGACCAGACGATCGGCGTGAGCACAACACCGGTCGACGATCTCGCCGATCCCCGCGCGACCGAGCGCCCGAATGGCGGCGTAGGCCGGAAAACCACGACCTCGGCGCGACCATTCCGGATTCCAGTCCTTTTGATTGCGGAGCTCCTTGCGAGGAATCGAATAGCTCGTGTCCTGCGCGAAGGCGGCGCGGTGGGCGGACGGATGCGCCACGAATACGAGGCCGGAGTCGAAGGGCAGATTGAGCCATTTATGCCCGTCCGTGGCCCAGGAATCGGCCTGTTCGGCTCCATTGAGCAAGTGACGGTGCCGCTCGCTCGTCGCCGCCCAAAGGCCGAATGCGCCGTCGAGATGGACCCAAGCCTTCGCGGCGTGGGCGATCGGGCAGGCTCGTTCGAAGGGATCGAAGACCCCGGTATTCAAATCTCCGGCCTGGAGGCAAAGGATGACCGGGTTCCCGGCCGGTCGGCGAAGTGCTGATTCGAGCTGGCCGATTTCGATGCGTCCCAAATTATCGGCCGGCAGATATTCGATCGCGTCGGTGCCGATGCCGAGGAGCCGGACCGAACGCATGATGGATTCGTGTCGGCTCTGCGTGGTCAGGATCGTGAGCGGCGGCGCGCCGGCAAGGCCGAGGCGTTCGACATCCCAGCCACGGTCCTGGAGCAGCTTGTGCCGGGCGGCGGCCAGAGCCGTCGTATGGGCCATTTGGCAGCCCGTCACAAAAGCAAACGAGGCCGATCCAGGAATTCCCAGAAGCTCCTTTGCCCATTCGCCGCAAATCTCCTCGACAACCGCCTCGGCCGGAGAGGTGAGGTTGGACGCTCCGTTCTGATCCCAGGTTGAGGTGAGCCAGTCCGCCGCAAGGGCGACGGGGAGCGTACCGCCGATGACCCAGCCAAAAAACCGCGCATTGCTCGAACCGAGAATTCCCCTCTCGGCGTCACGAACGAGCTCGTTGACGACCGTCTCGGGCGCCATGCCGGTTTCGGGAAACGGTCTTGCCAGAAGCTGCCGCAGCTCCTCGACCGTCGCTGCCGTGGCGATGGGCCGGGAGTCGAGCGCTTCAAGGTATTTGACGGCGTGAGCGGCAGCGAGGTCGAGGATATGGGTGCTGGTCATGCTTGGCTGGCCTTTGCGCGTCGATTGGCGGGGAACCTGGCATTTCAGCCTCGGCAGATGCTACGGCAAAGATGGAACTATCAAGGTCGTGCCGGAAGCATTCTCTCGATTCCCGCCGGGTATCGCCGGATGTCCGGCCTCATTGCTCCAGCAGGGCTCGAACCGGCCGCCGCGCGGCGAGCCACCGCGACCGTTTGCCGCGCCCCATTCGGGAATAAGGCCGCCAATCGCACGGTTTCAGTGCACGAGGCATCCAAGCTTCGGACAAGGAGACCGACATGACGCATGATGCTCACGACCACGAAGAGGGCAAGACGCGGCGCAAGGTGCTCGAATGCATGACCTGGGCCGGAACCGGAGTATTGTGGACACTCTCCGGAGGCATTCCCCGCTCGACCGGCCTGATCGGCGAAGCTAGGGCAGAGGAGGCAAAAGCCTTCAGCTTTCTCCAGCTCAGCGACAGCCATATCGGCTTCGACAAGCCCGCGAACCCCAACGCCAATGGCACGCTCAGCGAAGCCATCGCCAAGGTGAACGCCTTGCCGGCGCGGCCGTCCTTCATGATCCATACCGGCGACATCAGCCATCTCTCCAAGCCGTCCGAGTTCGACACCGCCGATCAGATCATCGGCCAATCCCGCCTCGACGTGCATTATGTCCCCGGCGAGCACGATGTCCTCGACGAGGAGCGCAAGCTCTATCTCGATCGCTACGGCAAGGGCGCGAAGGGCGCGGGCTGGTATTCCTTCGACGCCGGCGGCGCCCATTTCATCGGCCTCGTCAACGTTGTCGATCTCAAGGCCGGCGGCATGGGAAATCTCGGCGACGATCAGCTCGCCTGGCTGCAGGCCGACCTCGCTTCGAGGACGGCGAGCACGCCGATCGTGGTCTTCGCCCATATCCCGCTCTGGACCGTCTATCCGGATTGGGGCTGGGGCACGCAGGATTCCGAGCAGGCGCTCGCCATGCTCAAGAAGTTCGGGTCGGTCACCGTGCTCAACGGCCATATCCACCAGGTGATGCAGAAGGTCGAGGGCAACGTCGCCTTCCACACGGCCCGCTCGACGGCGTTCCCGCAACCGGCGCCGGGAAGCGCTCCCTCGCCAGGCCCGATGAAGGTCGAGGATGCCAAGCTCCGCACCCTCCTCGGCATCCGCCAAGTGACATTCCAGCCGGGAACGCAGCGCCTTGCCGTCATCGACCAGCCGCTCACCGGCTGAGGCGTACATCCTTGCACCGAGCCGCCGCCTGGAGGCACCGGGTGGCGGCACCCAACATGCACCCAAAGAGGCTAGAGATTCATGATACCCGCCTTCGCCCGCGTGCGCGCCGCGCTTGCAGCCCTCCCCTTGGCAGCCTCCTTGGCAGTCGCCTCGATGGGAGCAACGTCAGTCGAGGCCGCGGATTTGGCGGTCAGGATCGACAATTTCACCTTCACGCCAGATACCGTCGAAATCGCCGTCGGCACGACGGTCACCTGGACCAATG
>JBIOEK010000173.1:0-7595 GCA_044445925.1 Hyphomicrobiales bacterium | reverse complement strand
GCGGGCGCTATTCGGCGCTCTCGCCTGTCGCGCCGACGCACTCACGGTTTTTGCCCATTCCGCTTTCGACGTGCTTCCCAATTCGGATTTCTGGGAAGCACTCCCTTTAAGAGTTTGGTGTAACCCCTTGATCGGATTGGTGGGCGCACCAGGGCTCGAACCTGGGACCCGCTGATTAAGAGGCCGTGCGGCTCTCAACGATTCCAGTGCCTTAGGTGTAAAGGGTGTGCATTTGGGCTCCCGCGATATCAATAGCTTGGCGCCAGAGTGTAAAACTTTCCAATGGGTGAGATCTTTCCCAGACAAGGCGCCCACGCATGAAATCGGGAACCCGATAGGCCAACCTGCGACGAACGAAACCAGATGGGGGCACCTTAGGTTCGAGACTGCCATTGGCCCACCGAAACTGACCGAAGGTCACCGTCCTGAACGTGCCTGCGCGAGGAACTGGCCAAGAAGACATATCGGCCGCAGCCGGTGCGGCGGGTGATGCCAGAGACCTTTGGCGCGAGATGCTCGCCGGTCATGGCCGCTCGAGACCCGATGCCGCACGCCTGAACGCAATCGTTCGGGTCAACCTTGTTCAAAGTCTAAGGAGCTTCGGTAGGGGGGGCGCCAAGGATCGAGCCGAGAAGAACTAGTACCCGGAATCATAAGTTGGTGATACGGCGAGCAAAGCGGTGCCGTGACTCAAGTTTCAGTGATGGCGGGTACTAGAAGTTCATGTAGCGCGGTAGCGAGAGATAATGTCCCGATCGAGAGTTATCCCGATGCCCGGCGCATCGGACGGCTTTGCCATGCCGCCAGAGATCTGCAGGGTCTCGGCGCAGAAGCGCGGCCACCAGGGTATGATCTCCAGCGTCAGCCCGTTCGGAGCGGCCGCGATCAAGTGAACGCCGATCTCCGAGTAGACATGCGAAGCGACGTCGAGCCCGCGTAGCTCGGCCGCAGCGGCGACCTTGCGCCAGGCCGTTATGCCGCCGACGCGCTGCAGATTTGGCATGAGGATATCGGCCGCGCGCGCATCGATGAGGCGGGCGAACTCGGCCGGCGTGAAATTCGTCTCGCCGGTGGCGATCGCGAAGGGAACGCCGCGGGCAACCGCGGCGCAGGCCTCGATGTCGGCGGCGGGCACTGGTTCCTCGAGCCACCAGATCCCGAGATCGGCAAAGTGGGGCGCCGCAGCTATCGCGAGCTTTGCGGTCCATTGCTGGTTGGCGTCGAGAATGATCTTCCGCTCCGGTCCGATCGCGCGCCGGACGGCCCGCACGCGCTCGACATCGTCCGCGATCCTTCCCTGACCGATCTTCATCTTGACCGCCGGATAGCCAGCGCTCGCATGCGCCTCCATCTCCGCGACGAGCTCCGGCAGCGAGGCCGCGAGCGAGCCGCCGCTCCCGTAGACCGGTACCCGCTCGCGCGCCCTTCCGAGCAGCGCCCAGAGCGGCAGACCCGAGAGCCGGCCGCGCAGATCCCAAATCGCCATGTCGAGGATCGCGAGCGCGCTCACGCCCGCACCCGACTGGCCAAGGAAGACGAGCCGGTCCCACATGCGTCGCCAAAGCCGCTCAACATCGTCGGGAGGCTCGCCCTTCAGGAGCTCGCTCAGCGAGACCACTATCTCGCGAATGGCTTTCGCGTCGGAGGGATGAAAGGCGAAGCCGTAGCCGATGCCGCAAGCGCCGCAAGAGGTGCGCAGCTCGGCGACGATGAAGGTGACCGACGCGATCAACGCCACCGCCGCCCGGAAGGGCGGGTCCAGGGGAAAGGACAGAATGCTTACCTCGAGCCCCTCGACGCGTGAGGCGCCGGCCGCGCCGCCGTTGATCTCGGCCATGATCCGATCTCCCTCGTGTCTATTGACGCACTAAGGCAAGCCCAGGAAGCTACGGCGGATCAGGTCGCTGTCGAGGAGCTGCGCGCTTGCCCCCTCTGCAACCAGACGACCCGTCTCCAGGACATACGCGTAGCTCGACACCGAAAGGGCGACGCGGGTGTTCTGCTCGACGAGGAAGATCGTCGTGCCCTCCTCGCGGTTGATGCGCTCGATGATCTCGAAGATGCCTTCGAGCATCACCGGAGACAGGCCGAGCGAGGGTTCGTCCAGCAGCAGGTATTTAGGCCTGCTCATCAGGGCGCGAGCGATCGCCAACATTTGCTGCTCGCCGCCGCTCAGCGTCGACGACAGCTGGAATTTTCGTGGATTCAGCGCCGGAAAGTATTCGTAAGCGAGCGTGAGATCGGCGCGAATTGCGGGACGGTCACTGCGCACATAGGCGCCCATCGCGAGATTCTCGGCGACCGTCATCTCCGGGAAGAGCTCGCGGCGCTCAGGCACGAGCGCGACCCGGTGCCGGACGACGCGCTCGGGCTTGAGCCCGACGAGATCCGCGCCATCGAGCGTGATCGCACCTCCGGAGATCGGGAGGAGGCCCGCGATCGCGGACAGCAAGGTGCTCTTTCCCGCGCCGTTGACGCCGAGAAGCGAAACGATCTTTCCCGCCGGCACCTCGACGGAGACGCCGCTCAGCGCGGCGACCTTGCCGTAATGGACGTCGAGATCGCGGACCCTAAGGATGGGCGTATCTCCCCTTGCCGAGATAGGCTTCGATCACGGCCGGATCGCGCATGACATCGGTCGGGGTTCCGGAGGCGATGAGCCGGCCGAAATTCAGCACCGAGACACGGTCGGCGATCGCCATGATGAAGCGCATATCGTGCTCGATCACGAGGACCGTGATTCCACGCTCATCGCGCAGGCGGCGAACCAGCATACCGGCGGCTTGGCGTTCCTGAGAATTCAGCCCGGCGACGAGCTCGTCAAGGAGCAGAAAGCGTGGATTTGCGGCGAGCGCCCGGGCGAGGCCGAGCAGCCTCCCTTGACCTCCCGTAAGTGATGCCGCCGACTCGGAGGCGACGCCGCCAAGACCAACGAATTCGAGCTCGGCGCGTGCCCGCCCGCCGAGGGCTTTCTGCTCCTCGCGCGCTGAGCCGAGCCCGAGGACCGCCCCGGCGAGGCCCGTGCGGCCAAGAGTATGGGTCGCGACCATGACGTTCTCGAACGCGCTGAGCCGAGGAAACAGCTCCATGTGCTGGAAAATGCGGCCTATACCTGCGCCAATGACTTCGTGCGGGCGACAGCGCAGCAGATCGCGGCCGTCGAACGCGATGCTCCCCTCGGCAGGCTCGTAGATCCGCATCAGCAGATTCAAGAGCGTCGTCTTTCCGGCCCCGTTGGGTCCGATCAAGGCGTGAATCTCGCCGCCCGCGACGCTGAGATCGACGCCGTCGAGCGCCACCAGGCCGCCGAAACGCTTGCCGAGGCCTCGTATGTCGAGGAGCGCCATGCGGGCTCGCCTCAGCGCCGTTCCAGCGCCACGGATTCGCGTCGGGCGAGACGTCCGCGGATCTCGCGAAGGAGCCCCTGGATCCCGGCCGGCATCAGCATGACGAACACCATCAGGAGAAGGCCATTGCTGATCTCCAGCGAAAGGCCGGGAATGCGAACGAACTCGGTCGTCAGCGTCAGCACCGTGGCGCCGATGACGGAGCCCGCGATGCTCCCCATACCCCCCACCGTTATCATGGTCAGGACCTTGAGCGTCTCGACGAGGCCAAACCCGTCGGGCGTGATGTAGGAGAGCAGCATGGCGAGGAGCCCGCCCGCGATGCCTCCGTAGAAGGCGCTGACCGCGTAGGCGAGCACCCGGTAGCGGGTGAGGTCGATACCCATCGCCTGAGCTGCGATCTCGCCTTCTCGGATCGCCTGGAAGGCGAGCCCAATCCGGCTTCGCGTCAGATTGACCGCGCCCTGAAGCAGGACCGCCGAGCAGCCTGCAACGATATAGAACAAGGTCAGCTTATCGCCGAGGCCCGTGATCGACGGTCGCGGCACGGACATGCCCTGGAACCCTCCTGTGAGCGAGGTCCACAAGGCGATTGCGAGCACCACGGTCTGGTTGAAGCCGAGCGTCACCAAGGCGAGGTAGAAGCCTTGTAGCCTCAGCACGATGACGCCGATCGCGACACCGAAGATCACGGCAGCGATGCCGCCCAGCGGCAAAGCAAGGAAAACGGGCATGCCGACTTTCGCTTCGAGGATCGCAGTCGCGTAAGCGCCGATTCCGAGAAACGCTCCCTGCCCGAAATCGAACTGGCCCGCATATCCCATGAGCAGGTTGTAGCCTAGCGCGAACACGACGTAGACGCCGATAAGACTGAGGAGATAGAGCTGGTATTCGTCGAGCAGCGGGCCGATTGCCGCCGCGGCCGCGAGCACCGCGATGATCATGGTCGGGAAGCGGCGCGAGAACAGCTCCATCGGGCCTCAGACCCTCTTCTGCGGAGGCTTGCCGAGAAGACCCGTCGGGCGCACCGCAAGCACCGCGATTAGGAGGATGAAGGTCGCACCGATCTGGAGGTCCGAACGGATATATCCACCCGCGAGGTTCTCGACGACGCCGAGCAGGATGCCGCCGAGGATCGCGCCCGGGATGCTCCCGAACCCGCCAAGCACTACTGCGGTGAACGATTTGAAGGCGATCGAGCCCATATCGGGATCGATCAGGAGGAGAGGGCCGAGGAAGGCCCCGCCGAGCGCGCTCAGCGCGGTGCCGATGATCCAGGCGGCAGCGAACACGCCCGTGATGTTCACGCCCATCAACGCCGCCGCGCGCCGGTTCTGAGAGGTGGCGCGCATCGCCATTCCGGTCTTGGTGAAACGGAAGAAGACGTAGAGCGCGACCAGGACGACGCTCGTGATGCCGACGATCGCGAGCTCCTGGAAGCTGATCTCGGCAGGGCCAATGACAATGGGGGCGGTCGGAAATGGAGGTGAAAGGTAGAAAGCGTCCGAACCCCAGACGAGGCGCACCACGCCCTTCAGCACCGAGGCGAGGCCCATTAGGGCAATGACCCTGCTGAGCAGCGAGGCCGTCATCATGGGCCGCGACACCAGCCGGTCGAATACGACGTAACCGATAAGGCCGGCGACGGCGAGCGTCGAGAGCAGCGCGGCGTAATAGGGCCAGCCCCAGAGCTTCTGGAACGTCAGAAGCAGGTAGGCGCCGATCATCAGGCTCTCGCCGACCGCGAAATTCACGGTCTCCGTCGCGTTGTAGATCATCGTGAAACCGATCGCGACGAGGGCGTAGATGCAGCCTACGACGATGCCGTTGACGAGAGCGGCGGTCAGCATCGGGCGCCGCGCAAGAACCTCGTGCCCGAGGGCCTCCACATGGCGTCAGGGCTTCAGTTCGTCTCCGAAGAAATAATGCTTCCCGTTCTTGAAGCCGTCGAGATATCCGCCATGGACGGCGCGATGGTTGCTGTTCGTGAATTTTAGCGGATAGGGAATTATCGGCGTCTTGAACTCCGGCATGGTCTCGAACGTCTCGACCAGCTTGTCGGTGGTGAGATCGCGGCCGGCCTGCTTCAGGCCTTCGAGGAAGAACTGGACCCCCGCATAGCCCTGCGCCGTCCAGACGAGCGGCGCGTCGCTCGGGTATTTCGCCTTCCATGCGGTCATGAAATCCGCCACGCAGGGTTGGGTGAGTTCGCAGGCGAGAGGGCTCACCGCATAATATTCGATGGGGGCCTCGCCCTGGACGAGCTCGAAGATCGAAGCCGCCGAACCGCCGCCGAAGCTGAGGAGCGGCGCACTGACGCCCTGCTTATAGATCTCGCGGATGATGAAGGCGAGCGCCTTAGGAGTGCCGCCGTGAACGATGACGTCGGCGCCGCCCGCCTTGATCGCGGCGATCTGGGTCGTCGCGCTCGTGGCATTGGGCTCGATCGTCTCGTCGACATCGATCCTCAGATTGCGGGCAGCAAGCTCCTTGACCAGGGCATCATGGGTCACCTTGCCGTACTCATTGTTTTCGCCGATGAAGGCGACTTTCTTCGGCTTCATCGAGGCCGCGAGCTTGGCGACGGCGATGGCATGGTCATCGAGCGGCAGCTGCGCCTGGAAGGTCAGGCGCTTGAAGGGCAAGGTGAGGAGCGGTGTCGAGGACGCCGGCGACCAGTAGATGATGTTCTTCTCGATCACGCGAGGAAATGCCGCGAGCGTGACGGGCGTATAGGCCCCACCCAGCACGAGGAACACCTTCTCGCGGTCGATCAGCTTCGTGACGGCCGCGACCCCGCCCGCCGGATCGCCGCGATCATCCTCGTTGATGAATTCGATCTTGCGGCCGTTGATGCCGCCCTCGGCGTTCACCTTGTCGATCAGCATGCGCGTGACGCGCTCATAGGTGAGGCCGAAAACCGCGATTGGACCGGTCATAGAGTTGTGCATGCCGATCTTGATCGTATCGTTGGTGACGCCCTGGGTTTCGGCCTTTGCGCCCGCGGAGGCGAGCATTTGAGGCGCGAGGCAGGCGACGACGAGGAAAGCTGCTCTTCGCAATAAGCTCATTTGGCGTCTCCCACGCGATCCGTTGTTGTCGTTGTGCGCCGCTTTACGGGACGAGCCTTGGCGGCCGGCAGCTCCGCTGTGAGCGTTCCCGCGCATCCAAGTGGCGTTTCTATATCGGCAACTCTGTTTTCCAATAGCGGACTATAGCCGCTCGTCCGCCATTACTGTCAAGAGTGAACGCCAGCGCCGCGGCCCCCGTCCAGCCCCAACATCCGTATATGACGGCAGCCACCCGCAGATGCGTCGGATAAGCGAAAGCTTGGCTCAGTTCGCGCGATATTTGTCGATCGTCGCTTCGTTGAAAGCGAGGCCGAGGCCCGGCCCCGAAGGAGGCGTGATCGTGCCGTTCACGACCGGAACCGGGACCTCGAAGAGGAGATCCCACCAGGGCACGTATTCGGCATGAAGGCAGTTCGGTGTCGCTGCCATCAAATGCGAAGAGATCTCATGGAAGACGTGAGGCACGATGGGCATGCCCCAGGCCTCGGCCAGGGCGGCGACCTTCATCCATTCGGTGATACCACCCACGCGTTGCAGGTCGGCCATTGCGATGTCGATGGCCTTGGCTTCGATGAGGCGCCGAAATCCGAGCTTGCCGTAGTCGTTTTCCCCGGCGGCGATCGGGACGTCGAGCTCGGCCGCCACCCTTGCCATGCCGGCGATGTTGTCGAAGACGACCGGGTCCTCGATCCAATAGAGGTCGAATCTGCGCAGTTCTCGGCCCATCCGAATCGCCTGTTCCGGCGTCCAGCCCTGCACGACATCCACCATCAGCACGGTTGAGGGACCAATCGCGTCACGAATAGCCTCGACGCGCGCGATGTCGTCGCGCCAGTCCTTTGCGCCGGCGCGCATCTTCATTGCTGTGAAGCCACGCGCGAGGTAGCCGCGCGCCTCGGCGACGATGGCGTCCAATCCGTCGGATAGGAAGAGCCCGCCAGCGTAGCACGGCAGGGGTCGCGCGGCCCCTCCCAGCAGGCGCCAGACCGGAAGGCCCGCCGCCTTCCCCGCAATGTCCCAGAGCGCAATGTCGAGCGCCGACAGCGCGAACATGGCAACTCCGGCGCGGCCGAGGAAGTTGATGTCGCCGGCGAGCATGGCCCAGATGCGGCTGCGCTCCAAAGCGTCCTGCCCCGCAATCGACCTGCCAAGATCGGCGACCATCGCCGCGAGGACT
>JBIOEK010000172.1:0-7659 GCA_044445925.1 Hyphomicrobiales bacterium | reverse complement strand
GGGGGGGGGGGGGGGGGCCGCGCCGGTTTTTTTCTTTTTCCCCGGGGGGGGGGGTGTTTTTTCACGGGGGGGCGGGGGGCGGGGGGGGGCACCTCTCCGACCACGCCCCCCACCCGGTCCCTCGCTACGCTCGGGCCACCCTCCTCTCCAAGCAGGGGAGGGATTGGCGCCCTATGACCCACGTATCGGCCTTTTATGATTCCCGGTACTAGACGGCCTATGGCGACCACCGCATCTGGCAGGACGTGTATCACGCAGCGACGCCCGGGCGGAAAGAAGCCTATATCAAGATCACCTTGCGCGACGCGGCGCCCGTGATCCGGTTCAAGGAGAGGTGACCATGGCTCGAAAATGCTCGAATTGCGGGACCCGCAAGGGCATGACGCGCTTCGATAACGAAACCTTCACCATCGGGCACGCCGGTATGACCGCGAAGATCGAGGGGTTGTCCGGCTGGCGCTGCGAAGGTTGCGGCGAAGTCGAGCTCGATGCCGAGAGCGCGCAGTCGATGGAGCCACGTGCCGACCGTAAGGAGGCTCCCCCAACGTCAATGCCCTACCACACCCGAGGAACAAGACGATATCGCACGCTCTGCATATACTCGTCATACCCTGGCAAATTTCTACGGAGAAAATTTTCTTCATCAAGGATGCGCCAAACGAGTACCGGGAAGAACGGCACGACGAGGAGAACGCTCCACCACGAACCGAGCGCGAGCGGCATCGCCGCGAGCAGGAGCAGTGCACCCGAATACATCGGGTGCCGGACGTACGCGTACGGGCCCGTCGACACGACCGGCTGTTCCACCTCTACCTGAATGGTAGAAGCGGCATAGCTGTTCGATTTCATCACCACGAAGAACAACAGGAAAGACAGCACGATCATTGCGTTTGCGATAACTGACACGACCGGCGCAACCGGCGACCAACCGAAGCGATGGTCGAACGCGGGAAGCACCACGAACCCTACAAACCCAAGGATGAAAAGCGCCGAGATGAGTTTCTGAGCCGGTCGCTGCTCCGCCACGGGTCCGATGTTCATGCGGCGCTCAACGAGCTTTCGGTCGTGCACGAGAAAATAGATGCCCAACGCCTGCGCGGACACCTCAAACACGGCTACGAAGACCCACGCCTGCCAATAGTTGAGCGTACCTGCAGGAATGAACAGGCACGCGAGCAAAATTGCGAGCGTTACCAGGTTGGCTAGTATCCCCCGGATGTAAAAATTTGACATGGGTGTCTATCTCGCCGCCAGCTTACACCATATACACCGCGCTCCTCGACCTCCTCACTCAATCATTGCGACATTGTCGAGACGGAAACGAAAGCTGGTCTCGCCTATCGGCAGTCCAGCTATTCCCCACGCGCCACGCTCGCTCCGAGCTTCATCTGCGCGCCGCAGTGAACCGCCGAGCCGCAGCGGCCGCTATTAGCGCCTCATCGCTGCGATGGCGTGAACCTCGCGACCAAGTGATAGGAGGCACCCGGAAAGGTGAGCTTGACGGCCGTGACGGTCACGCCCGAGCGCCAGGTGCGCCGGCGCATCACGAGGCAGGCCGAGCCTTCCGCGACCGAGAGCCGCTTCGCCGCCACGGCGCCGGCCTCGGTCGCCGAGATCTGGTGCTCGGCCTCGGTCCAGGGCACATGCGCGAGCAGCCAGGTGCCGGGCGGCTCGGCCGAGAAATCGATGCTCTCGCCGGCCGGGATCGCGGTGAGGTTGATGAGCCGCTCCTCGAGCGCGAAGGGCGCTCCGTCGGCGAGATGGCGGCAGCGCAAGGCCACCACCTCGACCTCCGGGCCGACCGAGAGCTCGCGGCGGTCGGCAGCATTCGCCTTGCGGCGGCGCTGCGACAGGAGCTCGTAGCCATAGCGCTGGCCGCGGCCCGAGATTTCCGCCTTGATGTCGTGGATCTGCAGCACGGCCGACTGGAATTGCGGGCGGCGCACGAAGCTGCCGACGCGCCGCCGCCGCACGATCAGCCCGGCCTCCGCGAGCCCCGACAGGACTTTGTTGACGGTCATGCGCGAGCATGCGTAGCCGGCCATCAGCTCATGCTCGACGGGCACGCGATGGCCGGGCGGCCATTCGCCCGAGAGGATCTTGCCCTCGAGCTCGGAGCGGATGCGGGAATTGAGCGTAGCGGCGGCATCGCCGGCGGCCCTGGCGGGCATACGCCTCATGACAACAGCCTTTCCATCGCGGCCCGGAAGCCCGACAGGCAGGCATCGCGCTGCGGGTGCCGTCCTTCCGAGACGAGCTTGCGGCCGCCTCTCCAGACGCAATCGATCATCTTGTCGCGCGCCGCGAACACGAAGCCGTCGAGGACGGCGTCGCCGCGGTGCGAGACGAGCGCCGGGTGATCCACGGCGAGCGAGATGAGATCGGCGCAAGCGCCTTCGACGAGACCAGCCTTCCCGGCGCCGGGCCCGCCGACGCCCAGGGCGCGCGAGCCGCCCGCGAGCGCGGCCTCGTAGAGGGCGCGGCCGGTGGAGCGGCCTTCTTCGCCGGCCATGACGTTGCGGGCGCGATGGCGCAAGCGCTGCGAATATTCGAGCTGGCGAAGCTCGTCGGGCAGGCCGACGAGCACATTGGAATCCGACCCGACGCCGTATTCGCCGCCCGCGGCCACGAATTCCGGCGCGTCGAATGTGCCGTCGCCGAGATTGGCCTCGGTGATGGGGCAGAGCCCAGCCACGGCGCCGGCCTTCGCCATGTCGTCCCTTTCGCGAGGCGTCATATGGGTCGCGTGAATGAGGCACCAATCGCGGTCGACGGGCGCGTGATCGAGAAGCCATTCGACGGGCCTTGCCCCCGACCAGGCAAGGCAATCCTCGACCTCCCTCATCTGCTCGGCGACATGGATATGCACCGGGCCGGAGCGCGCCAAGGGAACGAGGCTGGCTAGCTCGTCCTGCGTCACGGCGCGCAACGAATGGGGCGCAACGCCGATGACGGCGCCTTCGAGCGGGGCGACCGCGCGGCGGGCAGATTCCATCAGCCGCGCGAAACCGTCGAGATCATTGACGAACCGCCTCTGGCCGGGAGCGTGCGCCGCGCCCCCGAAACCCCCATGCGCGTAGAAGACGGGCAACAGGGTCAGCCCGATGCCGGCCGTCGCGGAAGCGTTAGCGATGCGCGCCGCCATCTCGCCGATATCGGCGTAGGGTTCGCCGTCACGGTCATGGTGGAGATAATGGAACTCGCCTACCCGCGTGAAGCCCGTCTCCAGCATCTCGACATAGAGCTCAGCCGCCACCGCCTCGACATCCTCAGGTGTCATGCGGTGAGCGAAGCGGTACATGACTTCGCGCCAGGTCCAGAAGCTGTCCGAGGACGGGCCGCGCAGCTCGGCAAGGCCTGCCATGCCGCGCTGGAAGGCGTGGCTGTGGAGATTGGGCATGCCGGGAAGGCCGACGGCATGGCGCTCGTCCCCGGCGCCTGGCTCGACCCCGGTCGTAACGCCGGCGATCCGGCCGCCGGCGAACGCGACCCTGACATTGCGCGCCCAGCCTTGCGGCAGCAGCGCCTCGTCGAAATAGAGCGATGCCATCTTAATGTTTCCCTCGCAATCGAATGATCAGCCGCTGGACAAGAGCCCGTGACGGCGTTTATGTATAGACAAAAGGAAACCACAGTAGCAAGACCGATGGTAGTGACGCCGATGGAGGCCGGGACGTCTGCCTTACGAGGGCCTTTGCATCAACTGCGGTGTCATTTCCGGCCGAGCCGCGGACGAAGTCCGGGGCGAGGGGAAGGGAATCCACATGCACCAAGGTCTCCTGGATCCCCTTCCCTCCCCCCGGTTTCCAAGCCAGCAGCCGCCGTCGGCAAATCTCGAAGCCGGGGGTCGCCGGGGATGACAGCGATTCTGCGAGGTCTCTTGTGGGCAAAGTGAGGATTCTGGCGTGACGCAAAGAGTCGATCGCCTTTGGCACAATGCCCGGCTCGCGACGCTTGACGCAAGCCAAGCGGGCCTAGGCACGGTCGAGAAGGGCATGATCGCTGCCAAAGATGGCCGCATCGTCTATGCCGGGCCGGCGGCGGAGGCTCCGGCCTTCGACGCGCCGCAGAGAACCGATTGCGAGGGGCGCTGGATCACGCCGGGCTTGATCGACTGCCACACGCATCTCGTCTTCGCCGGCGACCGGGCCCATGAATTCGAGCTGCGCCTTGCGGGAGCGAGCTATGAGGAGGTGGCACGGGCAGGCGGGGGCATCGTCTCGACCGTGAAGGCGACCCGCGCCGCGAGCGAGGACGAGCTCGTCGCTTCCGCTCTGCCCCGCCTCGATGCGCTCATTGCCGAGGGGGTCACCACCGTCGAGATCAAGTCGGGCTACGGTCTCGAGCTCGAGACCGAGCGAAGGCAGCTGCGCGCCGCCCGCCGCCTCGGCCAAGGGCATGATTTCAGCCAAGAGCATGATCCCAAGAAGCGGACACAGGTTCTTGGAAAAGATCATGCCCAAGACAAAGGCCCCGCGCGCAAGATCGATGTGCGCACGACCTTCCTCGGCGCGCATGCCCTGCCGCCGGAGATCGCCGACAAGGACGCCTATATCGACCTCGTCTGCCGCGACATGCTGCCGAAGATCGCCGCCGAAGGCCTCGCGGAAGCCGTCGACGCCTTCTGCGAAGGCATCGGCTTCTCGCCCGAGCAGACGCGGCGCGTCTTCGAGGCGGCGCGTCTTCATGGCCTGAGCGTCAAGCTGCACGCCGACCAGCTCTCGAACCTGCATGGCGCCGAGCTCGCGGCGAGCTTTCGGGCGCTCTCGGCCGATCATCTCGAATATACCGACGAAGGGGGCGCGGCCGCCATGGCCAAGTCCGGCACGGTCGCGGTGCTGCTGCCTGGCGCCTATTACTTCATCCGCGAGACGCAGGGGCCGCCCGTCGCGCTGTTTCGCCGCCATGGCGTCCCGATGGCGGTCGCCACCGATTGCAATCCCGGCACCTCGCCCTTGACCTCGCTGCTCATGGCCATGAACCTCGCCGCCACCTTGTTTCGCCTGACGGTCGAGGAGAATATCGCGGGCGTCACGCGCGAGGCGGCGCGCGCGCTCGGCCGTCTCGGCGAGGTCGGCACGCTCGAGCCCGGAAAATATTGCGATCTCGCCATCTGGGACATCGAGCGCCCGGCCGAGCTCGTCTACCGCCTCGGCTTCAACCCGCTGCAGGCCCGCATCTGGAGGGGACAATGACCGCGCCGGAGACCCTGCGAGTGACCCTTCGGGCCGCCAAGGTGCCGCTCGCCTCTTGGCGGGCCATCTATTCCGGCGCCTCGATCGGGCTCGATCCCACCTGCCGCGCAGCGGTCGAAGCGGGCGCCGCGACCGTCGAGAAGATCCTCGCCAAGGGCGAGCCGGTCTATGGCATCAATACCGGCTTCGGCAAGCTCGCGAGCCTGCGCATCAGCGATGGCGACCTCGCCGCCTTGCAGCGCAATATCGTGGTCTCGCATGCCTGCGGCGTCGGCGAGCCCTTGCCCGAACGGATCGTGCGGCTCGTCATGGCGCTCAAGGTGACGAGCCTCGCCCAGGGCGCCTCGGGCGTGCGCTGGACCACGATCGAGCGCCTGCTCGCCTGCCTGGAGCAGGGCCTCGTCCCGGTCGTTCCGTCGCAAGGCTCGGTCGGCGCCTCGGGCGATCTCGCCCCCCTCGCCCATATGACGGCGGCGCTCCTCGGCGTCGGCGCCTTCCACAAGGGCGGAAAGGCCGTGCCGGCGGCCGACGCCTTGCGGCAGGCTGGCCTTGTGCCCTTGGTGCTCGCGCCCAAGGAGGGGCTCGCCATGCTCAACGGCACCCAGGTCTCGACCGCGCTGGCGCTCGCGGGCCTGTTCGAGGCGGAGCGCGTGCTGCAGGCGGCGCTCGTCACCGGCGCGCTCTCGACCGACGCGGCCAGGGGCTCGGACGGACCCTTCGATCCGCGCATCCAGGAATTGCGCGGCCATCGGGGTCAAATCGAGACGGCTGCCTGCCTGCGCGGCCTGATGGCGGGGAGCGCCATCCGCGCCTCGCATCTATTGGGCGATGACCGGGTGCAGGACCCCTATTGCCTGCGCTGCCAGCCGCAGGTGATGGGAGCCTGCCTCGATCTGTTGCGCCAAGCCGCGACGACGCTGGCGATCGAGGCGAACGGCGTCTCGGACAACCCGCTCGTCTTCGCTGAGACCGGCGAGGTCATCTCGGGGGGCAATTTTCACGCCGAGCCCGTCGCCTTCGCGGCCGACATGATCGCCATGGCGCTGTGCGAGATCGGCTCGCTCGCCGAGCGCAGGATCGCCATGCTGGTCGATCCGGCCTTGTCCAGGCTTCCGGCCTTCCTGACCCCGAAGCCCGGACTGAATTCCGGCTTCATGATCCCGCAAGTCGTGGCGGCGGCGCTGGTCTCCGAGAACAAGCAGCGCGCCTATCCGGCGAGCGTCGATTCGATCCCGACCTCCGCCAACCAGGAGGACCATGTGTCGATGGCGACCCATGGGGCGCGCCGCCTCCTGCCCATGGCCGAGAATGTGGTGAATATCGTCGCCATCGAGCTCCTGGCCGCGGCGCAAGGCTGCGATTTCCACGCGCCGTTGCGCTCGAGCCCGGTCTTGGAGGAGCTGCGCTCGAGGCTGAGGGCGCAGGTGCCCCATCTCCAGGACGACCGTTTCCTCGCCCCCGATATCGCCGCCGCGGCCGAGCTCGTGCGCGGCGGCGCGCTTCTCGGAGCGGGTGGCGCGAGGTTGTTGCCGCGCATCGCGGAGGCCGTCGATTCCATGCTCGTGGTCTAGTATTCGGAACATGGAAGATCGTTACATGGATCGTGAGGCGCCTATCCCTCGTCTGCCCTTGCATGCATTCACACATCTGCGCCGGGCATTCACCTCTCCCCTCGCGGGCTACCGGATGCACACATTTCCCTGCGTGGGGACCTCCTTCTCCGCAGCCGGGACTTTCACGGACATGCACCGCCCTTGCCGTCATGGCCGGGCTTGTCCCGGCCATCCACGACTTCATCATCGCAGGCGCCGGCAGGCGTGGATGGCCGCACCAAGTGCGGCCATGACGAAAGGGTGTGCCCTGGCACGATTTCCGCCGCCACTGGAATGCACCTCTTTGCGGAGGAGGGACGGCGCCCAACGGAACCCCCTTTCCGTTGCCGTTCTGATTAGGCGAATCCGACGCAAATGACCAAGGACAACAAATGACCCGTCTCGACAATGCCCGCCGCATCCGCGCGCCGCGCGGCACGGAGCTTTCCGCCAAGAGCTGGCTCACCGAAGCTCCGCTGCGCATGCTGATGAACAATCTCGACGCCGAGGTCGCCGAACGGCCGGGCGAACTCGTCGTCTATGGCGGCATCGGCCGCGCCGCCCGCGACTGGGAGAGCTTCGACAAGATCGTGGCTTCGCTCAGGAGCCTCGAGGGCGACGAGACGCTGCTGGTGCAATCGGGCAAGCCGGTCGGCGTGTTCCGCACCCATGCGGATGCGCCGCGCGTGCTGATCGCCAATTCGAACATCGTGCCGCATTGGGCGACCTGGGACCATTTCCACGAGCTCGATCGCAAGGGCCTGATGATGTACGGCCAGATGACGGCGGGCTCCTGGATCTATATCGGCTCGCAGGGCATCGTGCAGGGCACTTACGAGACCTTCGTCGAGATCGGGCGGCGCCATTACGGC
>JBIOEK010000171.1:0-7666 GCA_044445925.1 Hyphomicrobiales bacterium | reverse complement strand
TCGCCACATCGCGCAGGAAACGCCCCAGCACATGCGTGTCGCCGATGCCGCGCACCCCCGGTGAGGGCACATCGACCGCGTGGTCGCGGAAGTCCGGCATCCGCAGGTCACGGAGCAGGATGCCGCCATTGGCGTGGGGATTGGCGCCCATGCGCCTCTCGCCCTTGGGAGCAAGTTCGGTCAGTTCCGGCTTCAGGCAACCTTGCTCATCGAAGAGCTCATCCGGCCGGTAGCTCCTCAGCCAGTCTTCCAGCAGCTTGAGGTGTTCGGGATGAGCGGCCGGATCGGAGAGCGGCACCTGGTGCGAACGGAAGGTGCCTTCAACCTGAAGACCGTCGACCATCTTGGGCCCCGTCCAGCCCTTGGGCGAATTCAGGACGATCATCGGCCAGCGCGGACGCTCGAGATTGCCGTGGAGGCGGGCGTCCTGCCGGATTCTTTTGATGTGCTCCACCGCCGTGTCGAGCGTCGTGGCCATGGCCTCGTGCATCAGTCCAGGCTCGTGTCCCTCGACGGAAATAGGGCGTCCACCCATAGCCGCGGAGCAACTGTTCCAATTCCTCGCGAGTAATACGAGCGAGGAGGGTCGGGTTGGAAATCTTGTAGCCATTGAGATGCAGGATCGGCAGCACCGCGCCGTCGGTGGCCGGATTGAGAAACTTGTTGGAATGCCACGCCGTGGCCAGCGGTCCGGTTTCCGCCTCGCCATCGCCGACGACGCAGGCAACGACGAGATCGGGATTGTCGAACACCGCCCCGAACGAATGGCTGAGCGAATAACCGAGCTCGCCACCCTCGTGGATCGAGCCCGGGCACTCCGGCGACGCGTGGCTTGGAATTCCTCCGGGGAAGGAAAACTGAATAAAGAGCCTCCGAAGCCCCGCCTGGTCCTGGCTGATATTGGGATAGATCTCGCTGTAAGTCCCCTCGAGATAAGTGTTAGCCACGACGGCCGGGCCGCCGTGCCCGGGGCCGGAGACGTAAATCATGTCGAGGTCGTGTTTTTTGATGACGCGGTTTAGATGCACGTAAATGAAGTTCTGCCCTGGAGTCGTGCCCCAATGTCCCAGCAGCATGTGCTTGATATCCGCGAGCACCAAGGGCCGCTTCAAAAGCGGATTGTCGTAAAGATAGATCTGGCCAACCGACAGATAATTGGCGGCGCGCCAGTAGGCATCCATCTTATGGAGCAGTTCCGGCGTCAGCGTGTTGTTTTTCACAGTCTAGTTTCCCGAATCTAGCGAGGATTGAGTATCACCCACTGCTGCGTGGGCATCGCCGGAGCGGCGGTGTGCCGCTTCAGCTGCCGAACGGCGGCCTCGGTCCCGGCACCACGCGCCGACCCAGCGGACGGTCGTTGCGCTGGATGGTGGCGCGTCCGGTATCGGACAACGCGCCGCAAAGCATGTGGTCGGCACCGTGGTCGTAGCCGAAGGTCATGACGATCCCATGCTGTTCGGACGGGCGCACGGAGAACCTCTCGGCTCTCGGCGCATGAGCTCTGCCGGCAATGAAGACAACCCTAAGCCAATCGAGTCGTATGGCAATACGCAGCTTCATGGGTGGAAATACCCAAGCCCTTTCAAACTGACCCACCACCCTCAAATGCCATTGCCCCATTCGCGGCCCTCGTTCCTGTTGCGTTCCGATCGCGCCTCGATTATCATGCACCCTCTCGAGATGACGTGCCCACGGCCCACGGCCGGGCACGGTTCTTTGACAGGTGAATCTGTAGCTCCGGCGCTGCGGGCTTTCGCCGGTCGCGCGGCAGCGATTGCGCGCGGTCCAATGTCGCCTGTTTGTCCCCCATCTGCACGGCCCGGGCGCCTGCGACGAAGCCGTGTCCAGCGTCCCGGCCAATCGACCCATCCGTGTCATGGCACGCCGTGTGCCTGCCATCTCGACCGGAAGGGGACGAGCCTCACCGACCGGGATGGCCACCGAGAGGGAGCCCACTTGGGCGGCCATGACAGGAGAGGATCAAATAGCCGGCTACCGGAATCGGAGCATTCAATGTCCAGAATCAACATTCCTCAACATTTTCGGGGCCTAATGATCGCCGGCAGAGCGAGCGGTTTTACATGAAAAACCAATATATTTCATAGTGATAGAGTTGCGACTCGTGTTCTTCCGGCGGGCCGGGCACGCCGATTCCGCGACTGCAGTCATCCGCGTCGCGATCGCTGAAAAACGAACGTTTCTGGTGCCAAAATGTGAACAGGCTCTAGATTCGCGAGCAGCTCAGTCCGGAAACGGCATGCCGACATAATTCTCGGCGAGGCTTCTCGCGGCGGCCTGCGAGGTCACGACGTAGTCGAGCTGGGCGCGTTGCAGACGCTCGCCGAAGCCGTCCTCGCCCGGGAATTTGTGCAGCATCGAGGTCATGAACCAGGAGAAATGCTCGGCCCGCCAGACCCGCTTCAGGCAGGTCGGCGAATAGAGGTCGAGGAGGTCGGTCCGGTTCTCCCGATAGAAGGCCTCGAATGCGCGCGCCAGCACCCGCACATCGGCGACGGCGAGATTCATGCCCTTGGCCCCGGTCGGCGGCACGATATGGGCCGCATCGCCCGCGAGGAACAGCCGCCCATGGCGCATCGGCTCGGCGACGAAGCTGCGCATGGGGGTGATGCCTTTCTCGAGCACCATGCCTTCATGGACCGTGTCGCCATCGGCCGTGCGAAGGCGCGCATGCAGCTCCTCCCAGATGCGGGCATCGGGCCATTCGGCGAGGTCCTCCTCGGGCCGGCACTGCAGGTAAAGGCGCGCCACCTCATGCGAGCGCATGCTCGAGAGAGCGAAGCCGCGCTTGTGGTTGACGTAGATCACCTCCTCGGAGGCGGGCTGCGCCTTGGCGAGGATGCCGAGCCAGGCGAAGGGATAGATGCGATCGAACGCCGTGATCGCGCTTTGCGGGATCGAGGGCCTGCAGACGCCGTGGAAGCCGTCGCAGCCGGCGATGAAGTCGCAAGCGATCTCGCCCGCTTCGCCCGCTTGCGTGAAGGCGATGCGCGGCTTCTCGCCATCGAATCCATGGATCGCGTCCTTTTCGGCGCCGAACAGGACCTCCCCGCCATCGGCGAGGCGCTGCGCGATCAGGTCCTTGACCACCTCCTGCTGGCCGTAGACCGTGATCGCCTTGCCGCCCGTCAGCTCCCTGAGATCGAGGCGGTGGCGATGCTCGCCGATCTGGATCTGGATGCCCTCATGCACGAGGCCTTCGCGCCTGAGACGCTGGTCGAGCCCGGCTTCCCGCAAGGTATCGACGGAGCCCTGCTCGAGCACGCCCGCGCGCACCCGGTTCTCCACATAGGCGCGGCTGCGCGCCTCGACCACGATCGACGCGATGCCGCGAAGATGCAGGAGGTGCGAGAGCAGCAATCCCGCCGGCCCGGCTCCGACGATGCCTATCTGGGTGCGCGCCTGCATGCCTTCCTCCTGCCTGGCCTCACTTCCCCCAGCGCAGCACCAGAGGGTCGAGACGCCGCGCGACCTCGATGAGGCCTGCCCGAATGGCAGGATGCAAGGGCGCCAGTGGATGGCGCGGCGCGTCGCAGGCGATGACCCCGCCCTCCTTCATGAGCGCCTTGCAGGCGAGAAGGCCGCATTGGCGGTTCTCGTAATTGATGAGCGGAAGCCAGCGCTCATAGCCGGCCACCGCCTGGTCGCGCCGACCGCCGAGATAATCGTCGATGATCTTGCGGAAGGCGTCCGGATAGCCGCCTCCGGTCATGCTGCCGGTGGCTCCGGCATCGAGATCCGGGATCAAGGTGATCGCCTCCTCGCCATCCCATGGCCCTTCCACGGCAGTGCCCGCGAGCCGGATCAGCTCGCGCAGCTTCGCGGCGGCGCCTTGCGTCTCGATCTTGAAATAGGAGACCTGCTCGATCTCGCTCGCGAGGCGCGCCAGGAAGGCGGCCGTGAGCGGCGTGCCACTGACGGGCGCATCCTGGATCATGATCGGGATGTCGATCTTGTCCGAGACGATGCGGTAGAAGTCGAAGATGCCGGGCTCGCCGACGCGGATGGTCGCCCCGTGATAGGACGGCATCACCATTACCATGGCGGCGCCTGCCTGCTGCGCCCGCTTGCTGCGCTCGGCGCAGATGCGGGAGGAGAAATGGGTCGTCGTCACGATGACCGGCACCCGGCCCGCCACATGGGCCGTGATGCGCTCGGTCAGCATCTCGCGCTCCTCGTCCGAGAGCACGAATTGCTCGGAGAAGTTGGCGAGGATCGCGAGGCCGTTCGATCCGGCCTCGATCATGAAGTCGACGGCCCGGTCCTGCCCGGCGAGGTCGAGCTCGCCGTCCGCGCTGAAAATCGTGGGCACCACGGGAAAGACGCCCCTGTAGCGAGGCTGCGTCGCTGAACCGCTCATATGCCCTCCCTCGAGCATGATCCCGAAAAGTGGCCCCACTTTTCGGATAAGATCATGCATCAAAACAAAGAGATCTAAATCTCCGTCGCCTCGAACTGAACGCATCTCGCTCCAGGCGTGCCGTCATGACCTCATCTCGCCGCAAGACGGGCCGATTGTCCAGGACCCGTCGCAGCGATGGGCCGTGCGGGCTCCTCGAGCTCGATGGCCAGGCCTATGAGCGGCGCATATTGCTGGCAGCCGAAGATGTCGGGATCTCCCGGACTGCCGCTCGGCGAAGTGCGATAGATGGTGAACTTGATGGCGCAGGCCGGGTCGAATTCCACGAAGTCGGCGATGCGCGAGAGGGGAATGCGATAGAGCTTGGCGACGCTGTCGCGCGTCAGCGCCCGGCTCGCACGTACCTGCTCATAGGTCGCACGGTCAGCGAAGATGATGTCGAAGGTGATCTTGTCGACGCCGGCATTCTTGCTGCGTAGCGTCTTGGCGAGCTCGCCGAGAGTTCTTGTGGCCATGGATCCCTCCTACCCGACCTGCTCTACATGCGTCGGAAACAGTTCGAGGCCGTTGCCGACCTCGTAGGTATGGTTGACGGTCCAGCGATAGCCTGCGCTCGCCCGCACCACCTCGTCGAGCGGGAAGGCGACCGATCCGGCCGTGCCCTTCACTTGCGGCAGCCTCGCATAGAACATCTGGCGGGTGCCGGTAAGGCAGACCTCCTCGGCC
The DNA here is from genome assembly GCA_044445925.1 of Hyphomicrobiales bacterium. Taxonomy (GTDB): domain Bacteria; phylum Pseudomonadota; class Alphaproteobacteria; order Rhizobiales; family Beijerinckiaceae; genus GAS188. Next base: position 2,562 of record JBIOEK010000171.1, on the reverse strand, counting down.
ATCTGCGCGTCGCGAGCCACGCCCTGGACGAGGATGGCGAGCTCATGGGCCGGGTGGTCGCGGTTCGGCTCCATGTCGCCCATCACGCCGTCGCGGCCATAGACCGTATAGTGCAGCTCGTAGCCCACCTCGCCGAAGCGCTCGCGCACCTGCTGGCGCGCCCAGGCGATCACCTCGTCGACATGGGCGATGGTGTAAGGGTCCCTGATGCCGACGAAGCCGACATAGCGTTCGCCGACCTTGCCGGCGCCCTCGAGCTTCACCTTGAAGCGTTCGGCCGGAATGAAGCGCTGGCCGGTGACGCGCGTAGTGCGCTCATCCTGCTGCTCGTAGCGGCAATCCGTCATGTCGAGCAGCCCGCCCGCCACATATTCGTGGAAGGGGTTCGAGCGCTCGTACATGGCGTGCCCGGCGACGGAGGCGATGGTGCAGCGCTGGCCCGGATGCATGGCCGTGACGCGCACATCCTCATGCGTGATCTCGCCGAGCACGGTCTCCTTGGCGCCGTAGGGCTCGGCGCAGAAGGAGGCGCATTCGAGCACCTTGCCGAGATAATAGGCGTGATGCTCCGGAAAGCCGTGCCAGATCGCCGGCGCCGCGAAGACCGCGCAATCGCTCGAGCGTCCGCCGATGATGACGTCGGCGCCCTGCCGCAGCAGCGCGATATAGGGGTGCACGCCGGCCATGGCGACGATGTGGTCGGTCGCGTCGAGCCCGGCCTCGTCGAGCGCGCTTCGCCCGTCGAGCCCCTCGATGACCTCGCCGCGGCGTAGCGCCTCGCGCAGCCGCTCCTTGTCGACATTGGAATAATACCAGCCGAGCTTGAAGGGTTCGAGCCGGTGCTTTGCGGCAAGCGCGCGAATGATGTCGAGATACATGTCGACGCGACTATCCGCGCCCGTGTCTCCCGCCGAGCCGATGATCATCGGCACGCCGATGCGGCGCGAGGCGACGAGCATGGCTTCGAGGTCATGCTCCTGCCAGGCGCGCGGGCTCGTGGATGTGTCCGAGCCGAGCGGCCCCGGCCCCACATCGTCGCTGCCGGAATCGGCCGCGATATAATGGGGGCCCGCGGCGACCCCGATCTTGAAGCTCTCGGGCTTCAGCGGCGCGAAGCCGAGATGGCCGTTCGGCGAGATGATCTTCATGGATCGCATGCGCTAGGCTCCGTAAGGACAGGCGGGATCGTCGTCCCGGCGAGGTGGCAGGCGGCGAGATGGCCGGGCGCGATCTCGCGCAATGGCGGCGAGACCGTCCTGCACTCGCCGACCGCGTAGGGGCAGCGCGGATGGAAGCGGCAGCCGGAGGGCAAGTCGAGCGCCGAGGCGGGCTCGCCCTCGAGGCGGATGCGCGGCGAGGAGCGCTGCCGATGCGCCTGCGGCACCGCCGAGATCAGCGCCTGCGTGTAGGGATGCAAGGGCTCGGCGATCACGGCCCGCACGGGCCCGATCTCGACGATGCGGCCGAGATACATGACGGCGATGCGCTCGGCGATATGGGCTACGACCGCGATGTCGTGCGAGATGAACAGATAGGCGAGCTTGAGCTCGCGCCGCAAGCGCCCCAGAAGATCGACGATCTGCGCCTGGATCGATACGTCGAGCGCCGCGACCGGCTCGTCGCAGACGACGAAATCGGGCCTGAGGACGAGCGCCCGGGCGATGCCGATGCGCTGGCGCTGGCCGCCCGAGAATTGATGCGGATAGCGCCCCAGATGCTCGCCTCCGAGCCCCACCCAATCGAGCGCCTCGAGCACGCGGGCGCGTCGCTCGGCGCGCCCGGACGACAAGTTGAGGGCGAGCGGCAGACCGACGATCTCCTCGACATTGCGCCTCGGATTGAGGGAGGCATAGGGATCCTGGAAGACGATCTGCATGCGCGGGCGCAAGGCAAGAAGAGCCCGTGGCGCGAGAGTGCCGAGGTCATTGCCGTCGAAGCGCACGCTGCCGCTGTCGGGCAGACGAAGCGCTAGCGCGATGCGGCCGAGCGTCGACTTGCCGCAACCGCTCTCGCCGATGAGGCCGAGGCTCTCGCCTCGCCCGATCGAAAGATCGACGCCGTCGACGGCCTTGATCACCAGCCCCGGTCGCCGCGCCAGCCGCTCGGCGAGGCTCTTGCGGAGCGGGAAGCCCCGATGCACGCCGCGCATTTCGAGGAGTGGCGCGGCGATCACGGCGTCACCAGATGGCAGCGCGCGGCGCGGTCGGGGCCGGCCTCGCGCAGCTCCTGCGGCCGCCCGCAAGGTCCGCAGCGCAAGGCGCAACGTTCGGCGAAGCGGCAGCCCTCGCCGCGCCTTGCGGGGTCCAGCACGCGGCCTGGAATGGGAATGAGCGCCGCCTCGAGCCGGTCGAGGCGCGGCAGAGCGGCCAGAAGCCCCGCCGTATAGGGATGGCGGGGCGAAGCGATCACTTCGGCCGCGGGCCCGGTCTCGACCACCTGGCCGGCGTACATGACGACGACGCGGTCGCAGCGCTCGGCGACGATGCCGAGGTCATGGGTGATCAGCACCAGGCTCATGGCGAGCGAGCGGCGCAGCTCCTGCATCAGGTCGAGGATCTGGGC
>JBIOEK010000170.1:0-7723 GCA_044445925.1 Hyphomicrobiales bacterium | reverse complement strand
TCCATTGGCCGGCGCTGAAGGACATCCCGGACATCCTCGCGCACCTCGCCACGGTCGAGATGCATGCGATCCAGACCTCGGGCAATTGCATCCGCAACGTCACCGCCGATCATTTCGCCGGCGTCGCGCAAGACGAGGTCGAGGATCCGCGTGCGACGGCCGAGCTCATTCGCCAATGGTCGAGCCTGCATCCGGAGTTCAGCTTCCTGCCGCGCAAGTTCAAGATCGCAGTGACCGGGGCCCTGCATGATCGCGCCGCCGTCAAGGCCCACGACATCGGCCTTCGCATCCTGCGCCATCCGGAAAGCGGGGAGACCGGCTATGAGGTGATCGTCGGCGGCGGGCTCGGGCGCACCCCGATGATCGGCAAGGTGGTGCGGGAATTCCTGCGCAAGGACGATCTCCTCGCCTATCTCGAGGCGATCATGCGCGTCTACAATCTCGAAGGGCGGCGCGACAACAAGTTCAAGGCGCGCGTCAAGATCCTCGTGCACGAGATCGGCGTGGAAGAATTTCGCCGCCGCGTCGAGCAGGAATTCGCCGCACTTGATGGGCCGAGCATCAATGCCGATCCGCGCGAGGTCGAGCGGATCGCCGCCTATTTCGCCCCGCCCGCCTACGAGGCGCTGCCCGAGCATTCGCTGAAGCTCGAGACCGCCAAGGCGGCGCATCGCGAATTTGCGCGTTTCGTCGACACCAACACCGTCGCGCATCGCGTGCCCGGCTATGTGGCGGTCACCATCTCGCTGAAGCCGATCGGAGGCGTGCCGGGCGATGCCAGCTCCTTGCAGATGGGCATCGTCGCCGATCTCGCCGAGCGCTACGGCTTCGGAGAGATCAGAGTCACGCATATCCAGAACCTGGTTCTGCCCCATATCCGCAAGGACGATCTGTTCGCGCTCTGGGAGGCGCTCGACGCAGCCGAGCTCGGGACGGCAAATTCCGGCCTGGTCACCGACATCATCGCTTGCCCCGGCCTCGATTATTGCTCGCTCGCCACGGCGCGCTCGATCCCGATCGCCCAGTCGATCTCGCGGCGCTTCGCCGATAGCGCCCGCCAGCGCGAGATCGGTCCGCTCGGCATCAAGATCTCGGGCTGCATCAATGCCTGCGGGCATCATCACATCGGCCATATCGGCATTCTGGGCCTCGAGAAGAACGGGGCCGAATATTACCAGCTGACGCTCGGCGGCGACGCGACCGAGCACGCGGCGCTCGGCGAAAGGTTGGGGCCCGGCCTCGCCGCCGAGGAGGTGCCGGATGCGGTCGAGAAGATCGTCGAGGTCTATCTCGCGCGCCGCGCCCAAAACGAGGAATTCATCGAGACCTATCGGCGCCTCGGGATCGAGCCCTTCCGCCAAGCCTTCCTCAGCCAAGCCTTCCAGGGAGAGTTGCATGCCGCTGATTGACGCCACGGGCCTGACGGCTGACGGCTTCACGCGCCCAGCCGACGCCGCCGAGCTTCCGCCGGGCGGCGTGATCTTGCCGCTTGCGAGGCTCGCGGCCGAGGGCGAGTTGGTGCTGGCGCGCGGCGACCGCCTCGGCGTCGACCTGCCGAACACGGCGAAGCTTCGCGACATAGAGGCTTTCTTGGATCGACTGGCGCTCGTTTCCATCGGCTTTCCGTCCTTCGCGGACGGACGCGGCTTCAGCCTCGCCAAGCAGATCCGCATGCGCGGCTATCTTGGAAGGCTGCGCGCCAGCGGGCCGCTGATCGCCGACCAGATGCGCCATGCGCTCGGTTGCGGTTTCGACGAGGTCGAGGCTCCGGAGGCTTTGCTGGCGCGCCAGCCCATCTCGCAATGGCTCGCCGGGCTCGGCGCCATCACGCTTCGCTATCAGCGCGACGCGGCACGCGGATTGAGCATTCTCGACCAGCGCCTCGCGGCGCGCCGCAGACTCGACGAGAGGAGGATGGCACATGCAGCTTGATCGGCAATCCGGGGTCATATTGTCCTTCCCACAGGCGCCAAGGCGAGGGGCCGTTTCCGAGGCGAGCGGCACGCATCTCGACGCCGGCCACCTCGCCAACCTCGCCCTCCTCTCGGTCGTGCTGGCGCTCGCCACGCTTTGGCTGGCCTTTCCGCCCCCGCAGCTGTCGACATCGCCTGGCGCGCGGACGACGTTGGCGCAGGACTTGCTTGTCGGGAATGCGGGGCGCTGACGCTTCGTCGATCCACAGGAGCCCGGCTCTGTGACGCCCTTCGCCCCTCGATCCAGCTCCATGCCTCACGAGGGGATGACCTCCATGTCGCCCCTCCAACTCGTCGATGGCGGCAAGAAGTCGCGCACGCCGGAATTGAGGCCCGCCCCCCGCATCGAGGCGCTGGCGACCCTGCCGGTCTTCCTGAAGCTTGCCGGGCGGCGCGCGGTCGTCGCCGGGGGAACGGACGCAGCGCTCTGGAAAGCCGAGCTGCTGGCGGCGTCCGGCGCCGCTGTCGAGGTGTTCGCGGGGAAGGACCCCGGGCTCTTCCAGGCGCTCGCGGACGATCCGCCGGCCGGATCGGTGCGCATCCATGCGCGCTCCTGGCATCGAGGTGACCTCGAGGGAGCCGCCATCGCCATCGCCGATGTCGAGACCGACGATGAGGCGGCACGCTTTGCCGAGGCCGCCCGCCTCGCCGGCATCCCCTTCAACGTCGTCGACAGGCCGGAATTCTGCGATCTCCAATTCGGCGCCATCGTCAACCGCTCCCCGCTCATCGTCTCGATTTCGACGGATGGCGCCGCGCCCGTCTTCGGCCAGGCGATCCGCGCCAAGATCGAGGCCATGCTGCCCAAAGGGCTCAAGCGTTGGGCGGAGGCGGCGCGCGATTGGCGTCCAGATCTGCGAGGGCTCGGCCTCGGCTTCGCGCGCAGGCGGCGATTCTGGGAGAGCTTCAGCGAGCATGCGCTTGCCGATCCCGAACGGGGGCCCGAGGCATCCTTGCGGGCGCGGCTGCTCGAGGAAGCCGTGGTCGAGAGGGGCGCGGGTTCCGGCAAAGGCCGCGTCACGCTCGTCGGGGCAGGCCCCGGCGATCCCGAGCTGCTGACGCTGAAGGCGGTCAGGGCCCTGCAATCGGCGGAGATCATCCTCTATGACGACCTGGTCGCTGCCGAGGTGCTCGATTTCGCGCGCCGGGAGGCAAAACGCATCCTGGTCGGCAAGACCGGCCATGGCAGGGCCTGCAAGCAGGATGAGATCAACGCCTTGATGCTGCGCCTCGCGGGCCAGGGGAGGCATGTCGTGCGCCTCAAAGGCGGCGATCCTTGCATCTTCGGGCGCGCCACCGAGGAGATCGAGGCCTGCCGCCGCGCCGGTATCGAAGTCGCCATCGTTCCGGGGATCACCGCGGCGCAGGGAGCGGCCGCCTCGCTCAAAATCTCGTTGACACAACGCGAGCAAATGCGCAGACTGCAATTCGTGATGGGGCACGCGAAGGATGGAGGTCTGCCGGCTGATCTTGATTGGGGGGCTATCGCCGATCCTTCGGTAATGACAGCCCTCTACATGCCCAGGCGCACGCTCGCGGCTTTTCGCGATCGGGCCATCGAAAATGGGCTCTTGCCAGAAACGCCGGCCGCTGCCATATCGAGCGCAACGCGTCACGACGAACGTAGAATATTTTCGACAATTTCCGGGCTGCCCGAACTCGTAGGGCGTCTCGATCACGACGGGCCCTTGCTCGTCCTCATCGGACGCGGACTAGAAACCGAGGCGGCTTTGGATCCGAGACGAGCGGCCGATGCCCCCCAACGGTCGTTCGCGGCCGGGAGTAGGACCCGCAAGGGTCCTACTCCCGAGCTGTGGCCTTAGCCCTCGATGGACGCGACCGACCGCAAGATCCTGACCCTGCTGCAGGCCAATTCCAGCCTCTCCATCGCGGAATTGGCCGAGCGCGTCCATTTGTCTCAGACGCCATGCTGGAAGCGGGTCCAGAAGCTCGAGGCCAAGGGCATCATCACGCGGCGCGTGGCGTTGGTGTCGCCCGAGAAGATAGGGCTCGGCCTCACCGTCTTCGTCGCCATCGAGACCGCCGACCATTCGCCCGAATGGCTGTCGCGCTTCGCCGAAACCGTGTCGGCGATGCCCGAGGTGATGGAGCTCTATCGCATGGCCGGAGAGGTCGACTACCAGTTGCGTGTCGTGGTCGCCGACATGGCCGCCTATGACCTCTTCTACAAGCGCTTGATCTCGGCGATGCCCCTGAAGAACGTCACCTCGCACTTCGCCATGGAGCGCATCAAGCAGACGACGGCGCTTCCCGTGCCCGGCGCCCCCCCGATGGCGCCGGCCAGGGCCTAGAGCCGGATGAGCTCGGCTCGCAGCCGTCAGGCGCGCCGCTTGCGCCAACCGACGCAATCGATGACCTCGAGGCCGCCCGCGGCGTTGAGCGTATGCAACCCCTTTGCACCCCAGATCGGCTGCGGGGCGAGCCGTGCCATTACGGTTTGGGCGTAGTGCTCGGGATCGAGCCTGTCCACGCGGCACAGTGCCAGCGCCGAGCCATAGCCGCCTCTGCAATCCTGAGCCGGCCGGATCAGCGTTCCGTCGCGCTCGAACATCATGCCTCCCGGACGCGCCGAGCCCGCATCCACCAGAACCGGGTTCGCGGCGTGCGGCGTCCACGGTCCCATGAGCTTCGTGGCGTGGAACAGGCCGAGCGTGTCCCAGCTCGAGCCTCCGGTCTCGGCGAGCGCGGCGAACAGCCATAAGCGGCCATCCCGCTCGAGCAAGGTCGCATCCGCTGCCGACACATCCCGCAGCAGCGTGCTCTCGAGCACCCATTGGTCCGGGAATCTCGTGGCGCGATAGATCTCGACGGTGCGATTGGCTGAGGTCTCGGGGATCATGAAGACCTGCCCCTCCCGCTCGAACAGCATCGGATAGGAGAGATGATAAGGCCGCTCGAGCACGATGTGCGGCCGCGTCGCGGCCCCGTCCCGCCCGATCGTGAAGACCGAGATCACGCCCTTTCCGGTGGCGTAGGGAAATTCCTCGCAGAACACATGCGCGAGGCCGCCCCGCCACAGCACGAAGGGATCGGCGTAGAAGCGGCGCGCATCGTCCGCCAGGAACGCATAGGGCGCGGCAGGCAACGCGAGCTGCGAGGAGATCTCATCGCCTCTCGTCCAGCGCCAGCCGATGCGCCAATGGCCTCGATGCGCGGCGAGCCGCGTCAGCCGGTCCGCGATCTTTGCCTTGAGGCTCTTCGCCAGGAAGGCGCAAGCGCCGATCGGGCCGGGCATCGGCGATGGCGGCAAGAAGGAGGCGGGCGGCTCTCCAGCATCGAGCCCGCCCGCGGCCAGGCTCTCGATCGTGCTCGCCATCAGAGCGCCCATCTGCCGCAGCACGCGCTCGAGCGACAAGGTGAAGATCCGCGGCTCCTCGAGCGCCGGCAGCGCCGTCGCCACCGGCCGGGCGCCGCCATCGCCGGGACGTCGCAGCCCGATCGAGAGAAGCGGCGCGCGCCCGTCGAGGATCGCCAGCATGGCGGCCGCTTCGCCGGGCGCGCCGTCATAGAGAGGGGTGAGGGAAGCGGCGTCGCCCGCGAGACCTTGCGCCTCGCCGTCGAAATCGATGACGAGATCGCGGCTCTGGCGGCTCTCGGGCAGCCGTGCCGGCCAGGCCACGGGCTCGCTGAGAAGGGGAAGCGCGACCCCGTACAGCAACCGCTCCAGCCTGACCAGGATGGAGAGGCCTGCGCCGGCTGCCTTGTCGTCCGGGGCGGTGCGCCGCGCCGAGGTAGCCTGAACCAAGACGACCTCGTGCCCCAAGACGACCTCATGCCCCAAGACTATCTCATGCCCCAAGGCCTCGAGGCGCTCCGCGAGGTCGACGCGCCATCTCGGCGGCAAGGAGGTGCTGCTCTTGAATTCGATCCGCATTCGCCTGAAGGCCCCGTCCGCGGCAACCCGAATACCGGAATAACCTGAAAGACTAAAGTTACCGAACCCGCAGGGGGACCTGCGCTCGCACTCTTTGCTTACTCCAGGTGGCAGGCGGCATAATGCCCCTCGTCGCGCCTTGTCAGCACCGGCCCCTCGACCCGGCAGCGCGCGAAGGCATGGGGGCAGCGCGGATGAAAGGCGCAGCCTTGCGGCGGATCGAGCGGAGAGGGAACGTCGCCTTCGAGCACGATGCGATCGCGCTTGGCGCGCGGATCGGCGACCGGCGCAGCAGCGATCAGAGCCTGCGTGTAGGGATGGCGCGGCGTCGCGAAGATCGAGCGCTTGTCGCCGATCTCGACGATGCGGCCGAGATACATCACGGCGACCCGATGGGCGATATGTTCGACCACGCCGAGATCATGCGAGATGAACAGGTAGGCGAGGCCGAGCGCCTCGCGCAGATCGACGAGCAGGTTGAGCACCTGGGCCTGCACCGAGACGTCGAGCGCCGAGACCGGCTCATCGGCGACGATCAGGTCGGGCGACAGCGCCAGCGCCCGCGCGATGCCGAGGCGCTGGCGCTGGCCGCCCGAGAACTCGAAGGGGTATTTGTCGGCGGTCTCGGGCCGCAATCCCACGCGCGAGAACAGATCGGCAACCTTGTCGCTTCGCCCCTTGGCCGAAAGCAGGCCATAATTCTCGAGCGGCTCGCCGACAATGGTGCCGGCCCGCAAGCGCGGATTGAGCGAGGCGAAGGGGTCCTGGAAGATCATCTGCACGCGCTTGCGGAAGGCGCGCAGCGCCGCCCCCTTGGCCTGCGTCATCTCGGCCCCGTCGATGCGGACCGAGCCCGAGGTCGGCTCGATCAAGCGCAGGATCAGCTTGCCGATCGTCGATTTGCCGCAGCCGGATTCGCCGACGATGCACAGCGTCTCCCCGCGCGCCAGCGCGAAGCTGACGCCGTCGACCGCCCTCAGCAGCAGCTTGCCGCGCTGCAGCGGCGAAGCCTTCATCTGGAAATGCTTCGTAAGGCCCTCGACCTCGAGAAGCGGCACCGATGCCGTGGCTGGCGCAACGGCGCCAGCGCTCATGCCACGACCCGTTCCGCCGCGAAGCAGGCGACGCCGTGACCGGGCGCGATCTCGGCGAAGTTCGGGCTCTCTCGGCGGCAGCGGTCGTCCGCGAGCCCGCAGCGCGGCGCGAAGGCGCAGCCCATGATCGGCTCGCGCAGGGACGGGACGAGGCCTTGTATCTCGGCGAGCCGCTTGACCGTGCCGCCAAGCCCCCCGCGCGGCGTCGCCGCCATCAGGCCGCGCGTATAGGGATGGGCCGGGCGATCGAAGAGCGCGTCGACCGGAGCCTCCTCGATCTTGCGGCCGGCATACATCACGATGACGCGCTGGCAGGTCTCGGCCACCACGCCGAGATCATGGGTGATCAGGATGACGGCCGATCCGGTGCGCCCCTTCAGCTCGAGCAGGAGCTTCAGGATCTGCGCCTGGATGGTGACGTCGAGCGCCGTGGTCGGCTCATCGGCGATCAAGAGGCGCGGATCGCAGGCGAGCGCCATGGCGATCATCACCCGCTGGCGCATGCCGCCCGAGAACTGATGCGGATAATCCTCGAGCCGACGCTCGGCGTCGGGGATGCGAACGAGGCGCAGCATCGCGGCCGCCTTGGCGCGCGCCTCGCGCTTGTCCGCGCCCGTATGGATGCGCAGAGCCTCAGCCACCTGCTCGCCCACCCGCAATAGCGGATTGAGGCTGGTCATGGGTACCTGGAAGATCATGGCGATGCTGTTGCCGCGGATCGAACGCATCGCCGTCTCGTCGAGTTTCAGGAGATCCTGCCC
>JBIOEK010000169.1:0-7726 GCA_044445925.1 Hyphomicrobiales bacterium | reverse complement strand
TAGGCGCCGTCATGGTGCTTCACCAGGCGCAGCCCATCCTCGCGCGACAGGCGCCCGCGCCTGATGTGATTATTGGCGAGGTCGGTGGCGCGGCCGAAGCCGAATTTCAGGAACTTGAAATAATCGTGGATGCCGGTCTGGTAGTTATCCAGGTTCTCGTAGCTCACCATCGATCCCTCGACGGTGGTGCTCAGCGTCTCGAAGCCATGCGCCTGCGCGTAGAGGGCGTTGGTGTAGCCGTCCCAGGGAAAGAAATAGCCGAGGAACAGGCCGGTGACCTGGCTCGAGCGCAGCTCCTCGTCCGAAGGGTAGCGATACTGGATGAGGTGGCGCTCCTCGATCCCGCTCTGGCCGGCGATGTCCGATACGCGCAGGCCGAGGAGGCCGCCGAACTCCTCGAGCCAGCGCCGGTCGAGCGTCGGGCTCTCCGCCGCCATGGCCGGCCCGCCATATTCGTGCTGGGGGTTCTCCCCCCAGATGATGAGCCTGATGCCGAATTTGAGGGCGACCCTCACGGGCACCGTGAAGATCAGCACGTGCTCGGGCCAGGAGATATCCCCGATCTGGCTCAGCGTCAGGCGGTTGATGATCCGGCGGACGACCGGATTGACCGTCACCTCGACATAGTCGACGCCGAGCCGCTTGATGTTCTCGATGTTGCGCCGGCCGATATCGGAGAGGCTGTCGGTCGTGGCGGTCACGCAGAGCGGGTTGAGCCCGCATTCGAGGATGCGCAGCACCTGGTAGGTGGAGTCCTTCCCCCCGCTCACCGGGATGAGGCAATCATAGTTGGAGCCGTCTGGCGATTTGTAGCGTTGGCTGATCGACAGGAACTGCGCCCGTCTCTCCGGCCAATCGACGCTCTTTCGCATGTTGAACGCCTGGCAGGCGCTGCACAGGCCATGCTCGTCGAAACCGAGATCAGGCTTGGTCTCGGGATAGAGGCAATGCGTGCAATACCTGATCATCCCGTCAGGACCTCGGAGCCGAGGCGACGTCTTGCAGCGCCTCGACGACCCGGTCGACATCGGCTTCGGTCATGCCGACGAACAGAGGCAGCGTCAGGCAGGAGGCGTAATAGGCGTCCGCTCCGGGAAGGCTTCGATAGCCGCGCGAGCGGTAATAGGGCTGGCGATGCACGGGAATATAATGCACTTGCGTGCCGATGCCACGCTGCTTCAGCGCTTCCATCGCCTGCGCGCGGGAAAGCCCGAGCCTCGCGAAGTCGACATGCACCGCGTAGAGGTGCCAGCCCGAGCAGCACCAGCTCGCCTTGCCGACCGGGCGCACGAAGCTCGACAAGGCCCCGAGGTCTGCATCATAGCGCGCAGCCAGGCGCCGGCGCTCGCCCATGAAGCGGGGAAGCTTGGCGAGCTGGCTGAGGCCGAGCGCGCAATTGATGTCGCTTGCCCGGTAGTTCCAGCCGAGACCCTGCTGCTCGTAATACCAGGGATTTGGCTGGCGGGAGGACTGGCCTCGATCATCGAAGGCCTGTTCCTCCTGCACGAAGTCGGCCGGGTCGCGCGTGAGATGGTGTGAACGCAGCAGGCGCAGCCGCGAGGCGAGCTTGCCGTCGCGTGCCGTCACCGCCCCGCCCTCGCCCATGGTGATCCCCTTCACCGGATGGAAGGAGAACACCGCCATGTCGCCGAAGGCGCAATCCCCGATGGGGCCGACGCGGTTGCCGAAGCGGTACTGGCCGCCGAGCGCGTGGCAGGCATCCTCGACGATGGCGAGGCCATGGCGATCGGCGATCGCCTTGATGCCGGCAAGATCCGCGCATTGCCCGTTGAGATGCACCGGGAGCACGGCGCGGGCGCGCCCTCCGGCCAGGGCTAGCGCCTCCTCGAGCGCCTCGGGTGTGAGCAGGCCCGTCCCAGGGTCGACGTCGGCGAAGACCACATCGGCGCCCACGAAGCGCACCGCGTTCGCCGTCGCCACGAAGGTCAGGCTCGGCACGATCGCGACATCGCCTGGTCCAAGTCCGAGGGCAAGGGTCGCTAGATGCAGCGCCGCCGTGCCGTTGGCGCAGGCGACGACATGGCCGGCGCCGGTCGTTTCGGCGAAGGCTGCTTCGAAGGCTCCGACCTTCGGTCCCGTCGTCAGCCAATCGCCGCGCAGCACATCCGCCACGGCCTCGATGTCGTCGGCCTCGATGCATTGCCGGCCATAGGGCAGGAAAGGCGCGCCGCTCACGCCTTGTCCCTCGCCAGCATCTCGCGCAATTCAGTGGTCCCCAGCCATTCCTCATTGGTATCGCTCGCATAAGCGAAGCGTTCATCGACCGGTCTTCCGGCGGGGCCGGTTCCATCGAGCCAATAGGCGAAGGAGGGATGGATGACGTAGTGATCGCCGCAATCGCGCGTATTGCGCGCATCGTCGGCCGTGATCAGCGATTCATGCAGCTTCTCGCCGGGGCGGATGCCGACGACATCGATCGGCAGGCCGGGCGCCATCGCCTCGCACAGATCGGTGATGCGCATGCTCGGCAGCTTCGGCACGAAGACTTCCCCGCCCCGCATGCCGATGAGGGAGGACATGACGAAATTGACTCCCTGGTCGAGCCTGATCCAGAACCTCGTCATCCTCGCATCGGTCACCGGCAGCGATTTCGCGCCGGCCCCCACGAGCTCCTTGAACAAGGGCACCACCGAGCCTCTCGAGCCCGCCACATTGCCATAGCGCACCACCGAGAAGCGGGTGCCGTCCTTGCCGGTCATGCTGTTGCTGGCGATGAAGATCTTATCGGAGGCGAGCTTGCTTGCGCCATAGAGGTTGATCGGGCTCACTGCCTTGTCGGTGGAGAGCGCGATGACCTTGCGCACCTTGGTCCGCGAGCAGGCCTGCACGATGTTCTGCGCGCCGATCACGTTCGTGCGGATGCATTCGAAGGGGTTGTACTCGGCGGCGGACACCTGCTTCAGCGCCGCCGCATGGATGACGATCTCGACGTCGCGCAAGGCCATCTCGAGGCGCGCCTCGTCGCGCACATCCCCGATGAAAAATCGCATCGCCTTGTTCCCCTTGAGCAAGGGGTCGCGGCTCATCTCGTATTGCTTCAGCTCGTCGCGCGAGAAGACGATCAGTCGCGCTGGCTCGAAGCGCCGGACAACCTCCTTGATGAAGGCTTGACCGAACGAGCCGGTGCCGCCGGTCACCAGGATCGACTTGCCGTTGAAGTCGACTTTCGGGTTTGAGAAATTCCGAGACAGTGCCAGCCCTTTACGTGTCAGGAGCATCGGGAGGCGGCTATCTCGCACTTGCGGTTTGTGGCGTCAATCCATTAGGAGTTGGCAGTTGCGATATGTCGGTCGAGGGCGTCTTTCGGTGCTTTCGCCTGTGCGCCGCCCGAGGAATTGATGCCGTGACAGGGGAGCTCAGGCTGAGGAGGGCAAGGCTGTCCGATGCCGAGCTGCTGCTCGCCTGGCGCAACGACCCCTTGACGCGACGCATGAGCCATAAGGGCGACGAGGTTAAGCTCGAGCCCCATCTCGCCTGGCTCGCCTCCATCTTGCGGGATGAGGATCGGCGGCTTTTCATTGCGGAAATCGACGCAGCTCCGGCCGGGACGGTTCGCGCGGATTTCGCCGACGGCGCCTGGGAACTGTCCTGGACCGTGGCGCCCGAGCAGCGTTCGCGAGGCATAGGCAAGAGGATGGTGGCGATGGCCGCCGATCTGATCCCCGGACCGATCAGGGCCGAGGTCAAGGCGGGCAATACCGCGTCAATTCGAATAGCCGAAGCCGCGGGGATGCGATTTTCCCGCGAATCCGCGGGCGTCATTCATCTCGAACGGCCGGCGCAGCGGCGGAAATCCTAAAGATTGCGCAAGGTCGAGAAGCCGCCATCGCCTCCGCACCGGGTAGACGCCGCAGGCTGACGTCGCTTTGGGCATCTTTTAGAATTTCGGTTGACAGAGGGCGGCATCGATCAGCAACTGGGTGCCCAATGCCTGCACCGGGAGGTGTCGATGCGCTCCTTGTTCCTGGCCGCTGCCATCCTGGCGGTCGCTTGCTTGTCCGAAGCGTCCGCGCAGACGCGCTGCCGCGTCATGGACCCGACCGGAACGCCGCTCAACCTCCGCACCGCTCCGAACGGCGCGATCGTCGGAACGCTGATGAACGGCATGCTCGTGACGATCATCGACCGTGCAGCCGACGCCAATGGAAGGCCATGGGTTTATGTGGCGAGTCTCGAGAGCGGCGCTCCGCTCGGCTGGGTATTTCGCGAGTTCATCGCTTGTTTTCGAGGCGCAAGGCGCGGCGTCTTGCCGCGCCGCGGTTCCTGCGCGAGCGGGCGCTCTAGAAACTTTCTCGCATCCTGTCGCGCGTCGGCTCGAGAACCAGATCGAGCCCCTGAATGGTCGGCGCCTGCGGAGAAAATTCGAGCCCGAGCTGGCTACGGTCATTCGCCTCTGCGGCGCGGTCGAGGATGCTGCGCACCAAAGCTGCCGTCACCGCGCCGAGTTTCGCGGACCTGTTCGGAGTACCGATCCTCGCGGGGTTTCGCTCCGGGCGATATGAATTAAGCTTCCTGGTCGACATGCCGATCCCTTGCGACACCACGAAAGTGCCGGCGCGTGTAGAGTCAAACTTTCGGCCGGTCCCTAAAGTTCCTCCAAGGGGCTGACAAGACGCTGATTGAGAATTCAAGACGCTGATTGAGAATTCATCGCGCGTAATTTCAGGCAAGAGCAAGCGCTCATAGCGAGATGCGTTCAGGCCAAGTCGAACCAGATATATATTTCTTATTTTAACGCATGATCTTATCCGAAAACAGGGCAAGTTTTCGAGTTCATGCCCTCGTTTCAGCGCCGCGTGGGGCGAAATCGCGCCGTTTCCCGCGCATTTTCTACTTCGCCTGCCGACGCAGGCCTGTCGACGCCGTGGCAATTCGGCGTCCCACGGATCAAACGAGCCGTCGAGCCGCGGGAACCTTCGTGCCGGGGTGGCGGTTGCATAACCAACTGAACATCGTCAACGCCGTAGGGAGAGCGGTTATGAAACGTCCGGTCTTCTTGGCTATGCTTTTGGCTATCTCATGCCTTGCTCCTTGGGTCGCGGCCGGAATGCCCACGCAGGGAGAAACGCCATCGGCCCTCTCCCGGGCAGGGCTGCCCGAATGGCCGTCGAACCCGACCACCATAGAGCGCCGCAATCCAGGCCTTCCGCTATGGGCGACCTACACTCCGGCCATGCTCCCGCTCGCGAGCGCGAAGCGGCAGAGCGCGCCACCGGCCAAACATATCACCTCGGGCTTCAGGCGAGGGCATCCGAGGCACGCCCTGAGGGTCACAGTGGCGATACACAGGATCGCTCCCGAGAAGCACCTGAGGCCGGTGGCGATGGAAGAGCAGAAGATATTCATGGGCGCGCTCTATTGATTTGAGCTTGTGAAGCGCTTCCGGATTCTCGGAAACCCGCATCGCGGGTTGCCTCTTTAGTGGAACAATAGCCTCGATGAGCCGTACGGGTCGGCCGTTTCCGGGCTTCCCGCCGCCGCGGGCGCGAGGCCCTGCGACACCGATATGTCCCTGTCGAGGGACGCCGAGGTGAGGTAGACTGGAGAGAGCTGATTTGCTCCGAAGGATCCGAGAGACATGCTCCGATGAAGCGCGGCATGGAGATTGTCATCGGATGCACCCTGGCTTTCCTGGTGCTGGGCCTTTTGGCGGTTGCCTTCTCATGGAAACCGGCCTTCGAGGCAATCGATGCCGGCCAGCTCGAGCCTTTCGATCCGGCGCTCATGCGACGGGGAGCCGATCTCGCGGCACTCGGAGACTGCAACACCTGCCACACGGCGCCAGGGGGCCAACCTTTCTCCGGCGGGCTGCCAGTGCCGACGCCATTCGGCGCCGTCTATTCGACCAACATCACGCCGGATCCCGAGACGGGCATCGGCCGCTGGTCGGAAGCCGCCTTCAGGCGCGCCATGCGCGAGGGCATCGACCGCGAGGGCCGGCATCTCTTCCCCGCCTTCCCCTACGACCATTTCACGCGGGTCTCGGACGAGGATGACAGGGCGCTCTACGCCTTCCTGATGACGCGTCGGCCGATCCGCGCCACCGCGCCGGCAAACGAGCTGCCCTTTCCGCTGAACCTGCGCCCCCTGCTCGCCGGCTGGAAGCTGCTGTTCTTGCGCAAGGCGCCTTTCCGGCCCGACCCGTCCCATGACGCCGTCTGGAATAGGGGTGCCTATCTCGTGGAAAGCATCGGTCATTGCGGCGCCTGCCACACGCCACGCAACCTGCTCGGCGCGGAGACTGCGGGGCAGGCTTTCGCTGGCGGCGACGCGGAAGGCTGGCGCGCCGTCTCCATCAACGCGACCTCGCCCTCGCCCGTCCCCTGGAATGCCGATACGCTCTATTCCTATCTCCGCCGCGGCTGGCATGGGCTGCACGGGGTCGCCGGCGGGCCGATGGCGCCTGTCACCGACAATCTCGCCAATGTGCCCGACGCGGATGTGAGGGCGATCGCGGTCTATGTCGCCTCCGTCATGGGCGAGCCTTTGCCCGAACGTCGCCGGCAGGGGGACGCGCTCGCGGACGCCGCCTTGCCCTCCGGCACGGGCACCAAGCCGCAATCGGCCGGAAGCCAGACGGTGCCGCCGGCCGCGACCGCCGATGCCGGCGCTGCGATCTATGCCGGCGCCTGCGCCTCCTGCCATGAGAGCGGCCGCCCCGTGCCTTACGGCGGTATCGATCTTTCGCTTTCGACGACGATCAACGGCGAGACGCCGCGCAACCTCGTCAATGTCGTCCTGTGGGGACTGCCGGCGGCGGATGGAGTGCGCGCGCCGATCATGCCGGGCTTCGCCGCAACCTTGACCGACCAGCAGGTCGTGGCGCTCGCGACCTATCTGCGTTCCAGATTCAGCAAGAGGCCGGGCTGGTCCGGCATCTTGGCCGATCTGCGCGAGGCCAGGCAGGGCGAGCTCGCATCGAGCCTCTCCCCGGGCGCCCGGATCGCGCCCGCCACCGACAACCGATGAGGACAGCCATGTTCGACCTCTCCGTCAATGGGGAAACCCGCAGCGTCGACGCCGATCCCGACACGCCGCTGCTCTACGTGCTGCGCGACCATCTCGGTCTCAACGCCGCCAAATACGGCTGCGGGCTCGGCCAATGCGGCGCCTGCACGGTGATGGTCGACGGCGAGGCGGTGTTCTCCTGCGTCACGCCGATCCTGCTGCTCGAGGGGCGCAAGGTCACGACGCTCGAGGGGATCGGCACGATCGAGCGCCCGGCACCGATCCAGCAGGCTTTCATCGAGGAACAGGCGGCTCAATGCGGCTACTGCATCGCCGGCATGATGATGCGCGCCCAGGCGCTTCTGCAGAAGAACGCGAATGCGTCGGACGCCGATATCAGGCGCGTGCTCGAGCCGCATCTGTGCCGCTGCGGCACGCATATGCGCATCCTCAAGGCGGTGCACCGGGCAGCCGAGCTGATGCGCGGCGCGGCTGCCAATCCGGCCAAGGGAGCCATCCGATGAACGCGCTGGTCCTCCCCGTCTCGCGGCGCTCGCTGCTCGAGGGCACGGGCGCGCTGCTCGTGAGCTTCTCGCTGCCTACCCCGGCGGCCTTCGCGCAGCAGGCGCCGCCCGCCGCGGCAGCGCCGAAACTGCCCGGCAGTCTTGCTGTCGATCCTTATCTCGATTCCTGGATCCGCATCGATGCGGACGGTGCCGTCACCGTGTTCACGGGCAAGGCCGAGCTCGGCCTTGCC
>JBIOEK010000168.1:0-7782 GCA_044445925.1 Hyphomicrobiales bacterium | reverse complement strand
CTTGGAGCGCGCAGGAGGAGGCCGAGTTCAAGGCCCCGATCCGAGCGCGCTACGAGGCGGAAGGCTCTCCCTATTTCGCTACCGCAAGGCTTTGGGATGACGGCATCATCCTGCCCTCCGAGACGCGCCGGGTGCTGTCGCTTGCCCTCTCGGCCTGCCTCAACGCTCCGATCGAGGAGACGCGCTTCGGGGTGTTCAGGATGTGAGCCTCACCAGGCAACCGCCTCCGCCCCCAACCTCGATAACCGCCGATTGCATTCAACGAACGGATTTCCGCCGGCGAGCGTAGCGTCGCCGTCGGCGGGGTGGTCGAGGATGATGGTGCTCGCGGTCGCATCTTTGTCACCGCGATTTCCTATGCCTGCCTGGTCCAGGGTTTGCGCGGCCGCCTTGCCGAACCCGATACAGACCAGCGGTTGCCGCGAGGCCGCGAGGTGGCGCAGGACGCCGACGATCAGCGGCCGCCAGAGCGGCAGATGGCCGAGCGCTTGGTGCGGATCGACGCTCACCTGGAAGCGGCTGAGAGTGAGGGCGGAGTTCAACAGAAGCACGCCCTGCCGCACCCAGCGCCCGGCGAGCTCGGACGCCGGCTCGAGGGCAACGCGGCCGCTTTCGATGTCGGCCAGCAGGCGCGGCCATTCGCGGACCGAGCGCGCATAGGAGGCATCGCCCGTGCGCGCGGCACAGATCAATTGGATCGCCGTGCGCACGCTGGTCGAGAACATCTTCTCGAGCTCGCGCCACGCGGCGACATTGCCTGCCTCGAAGGCACGGCCGGTGGCGAATGCGGGGCATGGATAGGGATCCTGACCGAGGATCACGCAATGCACGGCGCTCGGCTCGAGGTCGTCGAAGGCTCGGAACAGATGGGCGCCCCGAGGCGCGCCGGGAAACAACTTGCCGCGTCGCGCCGGAAAGATCGGCTCCCAGGCCTCCAGCTCAAGCTCGGGATCAATCTCGTCGAAGGCGAGCTCCACGGCTTCGACGAGCTTGCGCCAGGCCGGGTCGAGGTCGGACCGCCAATCCGCCAGCACCGCGCGCATTGCATCCCGAAGCCCCATGCGCATGAGCGATCCTGACCTTCCGTAACGGACAATCTGGCCGATTGGTCGCAAAGGCGGCGATCGTCAAGGCTTCAAATTCCGCTCGCGGGAAAAGGAGGGCCGCCCTTGACGCGGCGGGCCCGCCTTGATGGGGTGGGGTCAGGCCCGATTTCCGATCGAACCCAGCATGCCTCGAAGGACAAGCGAATGCTCCCCTCGGTCCTCATCGCCAATCGCGGCGAGATCGCCTGCCGCGTCATACGCACCGCGAAGCGCTTAGGCCTGCGCAGCATCGCGGTCTATTCCGAAGCGGATTCCAAGGCGCCCCATGTGCGGCAGGCCGACGAGGCGCATGGCATCGGCCCCGCAGCCGCGGCGGAGAGCTATCTGCGGGCCGACAAGATCATCGAGGTCGCGAGGAGATCTGGCGCTGCCGCGATCCATCCGGGCTATGGCTTCCTGTCCGAGAATGCCGCGTTCGCAGAGGCCTGTGCGGCGGCAGGCATCGTATTCGTGGGCCCGCCCCCCGCGGCGATCCGCGCCATGGGCCTCAAGGATGCCGCGAAGGCGCTCGCCGAGAAGGCCGGCGTGCCGGTCGTGCCAGGCTATCACGGGCCGCGCCAGGAGCCGGATTTCCTGCGCCAGAAGGCCTATGAGACCGGTTATCCGGTGCTCATCAAGGCGATCGCCGGGGGCGGCGGCAAGGGCATGCGGCGCGTCGACCGCCAGCAGGACTTCGATGCGGCGCTCGAATCGGCGCGGCGCGAGGCGATCGGCTCCTTCGGCGACCCGCGCGTGCTGATCGAGAAATATGTCGCGTCCCCGCGCCATATCGAGATGCAGGTCTTCGCCGATGCGCATGGCCATGTGGTGCATCTGTTCGAGCGCGACTGCTCGCTTCAACGCCGCCATCAGAAGGTGATCGAGGAGGCACCGGCCCCCGGCATGACCCCCGAGGTGCGCGCCGCGATGGGGGAAGCCGCCGTCGAGGCGGCGCGCGCCGTCGGTTATGTCGGGGCGGGCACGGTCGAGTTCATCGCCGATGGGCGAGGCGCGCTGCGCCCCGACGGCTTCTATTTCATGGAGATGAATACCCGCCTGCAGGTCGAGCACCCGGTGACCGAGGCGATCACCGGCCTCGACCTGGTCGAATGGCAGCTGCGGGTCGCCGACGGGGAGCCCCTGCCCTTCGATCAGGAGGATCTGACCATCGGCGGGCATGCGGTCGAGGCGCGGCTCTATGCCGAGGATCCCGAGAAAGGCTTCCTCCCTTCGACCGGCAGGCTCTACGCGCTGAAGCTGCCCACCGGCGAGGGCATCCGCGTCGATGCGGGCGTGGAGGAAGGCGGCGAGGTCACGCCTTTCTATGACCCGATGATCGCCAAGCTGATCAGCCATGGCGCGTCGCGCGAGGAGGCGCTGGAGCGGCTCTCGGCAGCGCTCGCCAATACCATCGTGGCGGGGCCGAGATGCAATGTCGCCTTCCTCAAATCCCTGGTCGATACGGAGGAGTTCCGCGAGGGTGCCGTCGATACCGGCTTCATCGATCGCAATCTCGAGCGGCTCGGCGCCGTGGAGCGCGGGCTCGACCCGGTCGCGGTCGCGGTCGGCGGGATGTGGCTCGTCGCGAATGAAGAGAATGCCAGGTGGTGGAGGCATCCGCGCCCCGTGGGGCTCGCAAGCGACGGAGACGCCTTCGAGCGCAATGACGGGTTCGAGCTTGCGGGCGAAAGGGCAACGAGCCTGCCGCTGATTGTCGATGGAGCGCGCTTCGATGCAAGGCTCGGCTATCCGGGCGGCGAGGCCGAGATCAGCATCCCCGGAACCTCGGCGACGGCGAAGGACAAGCTCCTTGCAAATCGCGTGGGTCTCGGCGAAGGCGGGAGGAGGCTCGATGACGGAACCGTCCTCGTCGCGAGGGACCGGGCAGTCCTCGTCATCCGCAAAGGCCGCCAGACCGCGGTCTCGCTCGTCGATCCGCTCGATGTCGATCTCGATCATGTCGAGGGCGATACGGACGGCCTCGTCAAATCGCCGATGCACGGGAAGCTCGTGGCGCTGAAGGTGAGCGAGGGCGAGACGGTCGCCAAGGGCCAGCTTCTCGCGGTTGTCGAGGCGATGAAGATGGAGCACGCGCTGACGTCGCCCATCGACGGCGTCGTTTCGGGGATCACGGCGGAGCCCGGCCAGCAGATCGCCGAAGGTGCGCGGCTGATGACGGTTTCGGCCGAACCGCCGCCCTGACCGAAACGGCCTTGGCGCGGGTAAAGACCTGTCGCCATAAGGGAAGGGCTGGGCGCCGGTTCCGGCGCCCAGCCCCAACTTGCTGCGGCGAAAATCGTCAGGCGTTACGTTTGGGTCAGTCCTGCTTTTCGAGCGCGCTGGCAAGAGCGTAAGTGCTGATGAACTGGAAGATCTGCGCGACCACCAAGATTGCGACAACACCGTAAAGCGCCATGACACCTCTCCTTGCTGATCGCGAGGCCCGGTCATTCGGGCCAGGTGCTCATTGGTCGAGGTCGTCCTGATCGAGGTTCACTCGTGGCGACAAAAATTTCGGGCCGGCGGAAATTGTCGCGGCGCGATCGGGCGGCTGCGGCAAGCCGTGGAAGATCATGCCCCCCGGGAACGCGCCAATGGGGTTTGCCGTTGCGGGATCTTCAACGCTTGCGTGACGGTCGCCACGCTGGTCGGGCGTGATCACCTCACACCGGGCGTGTTGATTGTGAAATGGAGCTCTCGTTGCGTGATGATCGAGCGGCTCGCGGTGCAGCATGAATTACTCTTCAGTGAAGGGCGCCGCTAGCTTTGCTGGCGCCGATCGATGACCTCGTGATGGTCGGCGCGCTCATCGAAGCTCGAGAGGACCGCGCGGGCCGAGGCCGGACATGCGATCTCGCATGGCAGATCATCTCGCATTCATTATTTTTTGGGCCGAGATTCCTCAGCCGGCCAATTCGGCATGCGCCTCGAGCCGATAGCCGTCCGGATCGATGACGAAGGCGGCATAATAGCCCGCACCATAATCGGCGCGCAGGCCCGGAACGCCATTATCCTTCCCGCCCGACTTCAGGGCGGCCGCATGAAAGGCGTCGACTGCTTCCCGGCCATCCGCCTTGAAGCACAGATGCAGGCCCGAGCCCTTTTCGGCGGCGATCGGACGCTCCACCGCGAGCACCCAGAAATCCTCGCGATCACGCCCATAACCTAGCGAATTCTCCCCCGGGCTGCGGCAAGTAAAGCCTAGCGCCGCGAGAGCCGCGTCGTAGAAACGCCGCGAGCGCTTCAGATCTCGAACACCGATCGAGACATGGTCGATCATTGCCTGGTCCTTTCTCGTCTAACCCTCATGATGGTTATAGCTTAGCGCGAAGCCGCAAGCTGTCAACCCACCAGCCGGTTATATGATTTGCGCCGAAGCGCTGCTCCCCAGCCGCGTCTCCAGCATTCACAGCTTGGGATCCTGTGTAATGTCGCTCTCTGAGGTCAGCCACGCCTCTCCTGTCGAGAATCGACATTCCTCAGCATTCTCCCCCCGTTGTGGCCGGCTCCGTCCCGCCGATCGAGCCGTCAAGGAAACAGCTTCACCGTCATTGCTAGGAGGCGAAGCCGCAGGCGCCGTCCCGGACAGCAGCGATGCCGGCTCCTTTCATTGAAGGTAGGTCGGCGGCCGGGCCGGTGACGGACTCGCAAGCGCTCTTCGCAGCGAGGCGCTCCCGGCCGCGGATCGCTGCGGATATTCTCCCTAGTCGCTGGCCACGATCTTGCCGTCACGCAAGGTGACGCGCCGGTCCATGCGCGAGGCGAGCGCGAGATTATGGGTCGCGACGAGCGCCGCGAGGCCGGTGGCGCGCACAATGGCTCCGAGCATGGTGAAGACGCGCTCGGCGGTCGGCGGGTCGAGATTGCCGGTCGGCTCGTCGGCCAGCAGCACGCGCGGCGCGTTGGCGATGGCGCGCGCGATGGCGACGCGCTGTTGCTCGCCGCCCGAGAGCGCGGCCGGACGATGGCTCTCGCGCTCGCCGAGGCCGAGGAGACGCAGCAACTCGTCCGCCCGCTTTCGCGCCTCGACGCGCGTGAGGCCCCTGATCATCTGCGGCATCATGACGTTCTCGATCGCCGAGAACTCGCCGAGCAGATAATGGGACTGGTAGACGAAGCCGATGGCCTCCCGCCGAAGCCTGGTGCGCGCGACATCGTCGAGCTTGGCTGAGACGAGCCCATCGACGATAACTTCCCCGCCATCCGGCCGCTCCAGCAAGCCGGCAATATGCAGCAGCGTCGACTTGCCGGCGCCCGAGGGAGCGACGAGGGCCACCATCTCGCCCGCGCCCAAGGTCAGATCGGCGCCGGTGAGGATGTGAAGCCGCTCGTCGCCTTGGGCGTAGTGACGCTCGACGCCGACAAGCCTCAGTGGCGCGCCCTCCCCGGCCATCGCCTCAGCCACGGCGAAGCTGCTCCACGGGATCGAGCGAGGCTGCCTTCCAGGCCGGATAGAGCGTCGCCAGCACCGACAGGATGAAAGCCGTCGCGGTGATCGTCGTCACCTCGTGCCAGTCGAGCTCGGCCGGCAGCTGCGACAGGAAATAGAGCTCGGGCGAGAAGAGCGCCGTGCTGGTGAGCCGCGACAGGAATTGCCGGATCGATTCGACGTTCAAGGTGACGAGGAGGCCAAGCAGGAAGCCGGCGAGCGTGCCGAGGACGCCGATCGCCCCCCCGGTCATGAGGAAGACCCGCATGATCGCGCCTTGCGTCGCGCCCATGGTGCGCAGGATGGCGATGGCCGAACCCTTGTCCTTCACCAGCATGATCATGCCGGACACGATGTTGAGCGCGGCAACGATGACGATCAGCATCAAGATCAGGAACATGACGTTGCGCTCGACGGCGAGCGCGCTGAAGAAGGTCCTGTTGCTCTGCCGCCAATCGGTGAGGAGCACGGGCCTTCCCGCCGCCTTCTCGATGATCGGCCGCATCTCGTCGATGCGGTCGGGATCGTCGAGGAACACCTCGATGACGCTCGCCTCGCCGTTCTTGTCGAAGAAATTATCGGCCTCCTCGAAGGGAATGAAGACATTCGAGGAATCGAGGATCGACATGCCGACCTCGAATTCGGCGACGACCGTGTAGGCCTTCAGGCGCGGCACGACCCCCATCGGGGTCGTCGCCCCGCGCGGCTGGATCAGCGTGACCTTGTCGCCGACGCTCACGCCCAGCTGGTTCGCAAGCCGCTGGCCGATGACGATATCGGGAGCGCCGTCGAAATCCTCGAGCCCGCCCGAGCGAATATTGTTGACGACGCCCGGGACCTTCTCGAGATCCGACCCGGCAATGCCTCGCACCTGGGCAAAGGCCGCGCCTGCGGGCGAAGAAATGAGCGCCTGGCCCTCGATGAAGCCCTTGGCGGAGACGACGCCCGGAACCTTCACGAGGCGCGCCACGACATCCTTGTAGTCGGTGAGGCCTGACTCGATCGGGTAGAGGAGGACATGGCCGTTGAAGCCCAGGAACTTGGCGTAAAGCTCCTTGCGGAAGCCGCCCATCACCGACATCACGATGATCAAGGTCGCGACGCCGAGCATCACCCCGATGAAGGAAAAGATGGCGATGGCGGAGATGACGCTGTCCTTGCCCCTGGCGCGCAGATAGCGCAGCGCCAGCATGCGCTCGACGGCGGAGAAAGCGCGCGGCGATGCGTCGGCGTTCATGGCAGCGGCCTCACGGGAGGCGCTTCCCCGAGCGAAGAGGCGAGCGGGATTGGAAAGTTGCATGTCCGCTCACACCTGCGAGAGCGGGGATCCGGACCTTTCCGGCTTTCTTGCCAGCTCTCCCTGGATCCCCGCTCTCGCGGGGATGACCGGATCGGGATTTCCCTTCGCTTCGAGCCCATCATCCGCCCGTCACCAGCGGCACCGCGTCGTCGATCGGGACGGATGAGCGCTCGCCGGTGGCGCGGCGCTTCACCTCGACCTTGCCTTCGGCGAGGCCCTTCGGCCCGACGATGATCTGCCAGGGCAAGCCGATGAGATCGGCGGTCGCGAACTTGGCGCCCGGCCGCTCCTCGGTATCGTCGATCAGAGCCTCCTTGCCCCTCGACGCAAGCGCCGCATCGAGCTTCGCGCAGGTCGCGTCGCAGCCGCCATCGCCCGGCCGCAGATTCAAGATCATGACGTCGTAGGGGGCGACGGCATCCGGCCAGACGATGCCGGCATCGTCATGGGAGGCCTCGATCACCGCAGCGACGAGGCGCGAGGGGCCGATGCCGTAGGAGCCCCCATGCACGGCGTGGTCCGCCCCGTCGGGGCCGG
This sequence comes from Hyphomicrobiales bacterium, assembly GCA_044445925.1. Taxonomy (GTDB): domain Bacteria; phylum Pseudomonadota; class Alphaproteobacteria; order Rhizobiales; family Beijerinckiaceae; genus GAS188. The sequence continues at coordinate 431 of JBIOEK010000168.1, read as the reverse complement.
CGACCAGGGCTTTCATCGGCTCGGAGTATTTCGTGCCGAAGTAGAAGATGTGGCCGTCCTCGATGCCGCGCGCCGTCACCTGCTTTCCGGCGGGAACGGCAGCGAAGGCCTCGGCATCGTGCTTCTCGGAGGTCGCGGCATAGAGCGAGGTCCATTTCGCGACAATGTCCTTCAATGCCGAGACATCGTCGAAATTCGTTGCGGGTCCGGGCACGGGGAAATCGAGATAATCCTTGTGGCAATAGACCTCGCTCTCCCCGGTCGAGGCCAGTATGATGAACTCATGGCTCATATCGCCGCCGATGGGGCCGGACTCGGCGCGCATCGGGATCGATTTGAGGCCGAGCCGCTCGAAGGTGCGCAGATAGGCGACGAACATCTTGTTGTAGGCGTGGCGCGCCCCCGCATAGTCGAGATCGAACGAATAGGCG
>JBIOEK010000167.1:0-7822 GCA_044445925.1 Hyphomicrobiales bacterium | reverse complement strand
GGCGTGCTGGCCCATGGCAAGAGCCTAGGCTACACGATCGTCACCATGCAGGAGCTGCTGGCGCGCGGCATGGCCGAGGTGTTCGCCGAGCTGCGCGAGACGATCGGCGATCGGCCGGTCTACCTCTCCTACGACATGGATTTCTTCGATCCATCCGTCGCGCCAGGCGTCTGCACCCCGACCTTCGGGGGCGCCACGGCGCGCGAAGGGCTAGCCGCGCTCGAGGCCTGCTCGGGCCTCAATCTCGTGGGCGTCAACGTCAACACCGTGAGCCCGCCTCACGATGTCGGGGGCATGTCGGCACTCTTGGCCGCGACGGTCGCGCTCGGCAGCCTCAACCTGATCGCCCATAACCACCAGGCGGCCGGCAGGATTTCCGGTTAGCCCGGATCTCGCTCGGAAGGAGCCGTATCCTGCGGCCGCGCAGGAGCTTGTGCACGCCCGAGGCACGAGGAGGCCGGGGAGGCGGGGGAACGTCACGGGCGGAGATGGCCGAACAAGGCAACGAGCTCGGCCCCTCGCCCGGCCCCTCACCGTCCCTCTGCTGCTTTGCGGCTCGGGCCAGCGACCAAGCGGGAGCGCCTTGCCCCCCGGGCGCCGTGCTTTCGCCATCTCGCTTTGTTCTAAGGTGCGCGCAATCGATCTCGGCAAGGAGAGCTCAATGAGGCGTGCGTGGAAGGCGGCGGCATTCATACTCGGCGCCTGCGGCCTTGCGGCGACGCCGCTCGCGGCGCAGCAGGGCGCCCAGCCGCTGACGATCACGCCGGTGCCGCCGGCCCGGCCATCGGCTGCGCGGCCCGCCATCTCTCCGCCGACGCCTTCTCCCGGCGCACCGGCTTCCGCGACAGTGGCCGCGCCGACCCTCGATCAGGTCAACGCCTATCTCAACAGCCTGACGCAGCTCACCGGCGACTTCACCCAGGTCGGGCCCGACGGAAAGCGCAATGCCGGCAAGCTTTATGTGCACCGGCCGGGCAGGCTGCGCTTCGAATATAATCCGCCGAGCCCGCTGGAGATCGTCGCCGACGGCAAATCGGTGATCCTGCGCGACCGCAAGCTCGCTACGCAGGACCTCTACGCGCTGAGCCAGACGCCGCTGAAATTCCTGGTCGCCGATCGCATCGACCTGCGCCGCGACGTGACCGTCAAATCGGCGCGGCTCGATGGGGACAGCTTTACCGTCGTCATCGAGGACAAGTCGACCTTCGGGGGCACCTCGCGCATCGCCTTGAGCTTCGACGCCAAGGTCACGTCCCTGCGGCGCTGGGTGGTGACCGATCCGCAAGGCTATGACACGACGGTCACGCTCTCCAATCTCGACACCACGAAACGGCTCGACGACAAGCTGTTCGTCATCGAATATCAGCGAATATTGTAGGGGCCGCCGTCGCTTCCGCCGCGGGCTGGCCGGCAGCGCTCTAGTGCAGCGAACACTAGGGCTTAAGCACCAGCCGGTTGTCGGAGACCTGAAAGCTCGAGAGACGCTGCAGAAAGGTCATGCCGAGCAGGCTCACCGATGATGCGCCGCGCTGCATCACGAAGGCCGGCACGTCGCGCACGTTGATCGGGCCGACCGACACCTCGTGCAGCTCGACGCGGGCGACCTGGCTGATGCCGTTCGCCGTATTGACCTGGATGGTGAAGTCGTTCGGAAAGGGATGGATGCCGGCGCGCTCGGCATCCTCGGCGGTGAGCGTGACCGCCGACGCTCCGGTATCGACCAGCATCTTCAGAGTCACGCCATCGATCAGCACATCCGCCTGGAAATGGCCGAGACGGTTGCCCTCGAGGATCATATATCCCCCTCCGGTCGCAGGAGCAGGCGCGGGCCGCGCCAGGGCGGCCGGCGAGGGAGGCTCCGCGGAAGGCGAAGCGAGGTGGAGCAGATTGAAGCCCTTCACGGCCAAGATGATGAAGAGCGCCGCCACCGCCACGGGGCGCACCGCGAGTTTCAGGACATCGACAAGCATGGCCACGCGCTCCGAGAGAGGCTCATGCTCCCATACACCCGCAAGGTTGAGCGGGCCTTCACCTTAGCGGGCGGCAAACGGAGTTTTCGCTTCTTGGTGAACGAATCGTCGAGGGGTCAAGTCGAATTGCTCGCATCGGCGTCGCGCAGGATGGCGCCTCATGGCCGGCGCTCCCCACGCTTTGGTCGAGAAGCTCAATTATCGCGCCGCCGGCACCGTCCCTGGTTTCGTCGGCATGAGCGACAGCCAGGCGCCGGCCAACATCCCCCCCATTCCCAGGCCTTCGACGAGCGTCAAGCGCTCATCGAAGACGGCCGCGCCGAGCAGCACCGCGACGATCGGCGAGACGAACGCATAGGTGCCGGCGCGCGAGGGGCCCCAATCGCGCAGCAGCCCCATGTAGATGGTGTAGGCGACGAGCGAGCCGAAGAGCACGAGGAAGAGCCAGCCGAGCCAGGCCATCGTGCCCCAATCTCCGGCGAGCGCCGCGATGGCGCCCGGTTCCGCCGCGAGCGCGATCAGCGTCAGCGCCCAGCCGCCGAGAAAAGTGGTGAGCCCCGATATCAGCGTGATCGAATAGCGGCGCAGCATGGGCCGCGCCAGAACCGATCCCAGCGCGTAAACGATGGCGCTCGAGGCGCAGGCGATGGCGCCCAGGAGCTCGATCAGCCAATCCGAGGACGGCGTGGCCAGGCGTTGGCCGAACAGCATCACGAGCCCGACCGTCCCGCACAGGATCGCCACGGCGCGCCGCATGCTAAATATCTCCTCCCCGGCCGCGAGCCCGATCGCCAGGAGCGCGATCGGCATGGTCGCGAGATTGAGGATGGCGCTGAGCCCGGAGCTGACATGCAGCGTGCCCCAGAACAGGAGCGCATAGCAGGCGACGACCATCGTCGCCGTCATCATGGCGAGCCGCCCCATATCGGCCTTGTCCACGAACAGACGCTCGCCCCGCAGGCGCAGGAACAAGAGCAGCGCCCCGCCTGCCGCGATGAAGCGGGTGCCGGCGAAGATCAGGGGCGGCACCGTGGCGAGGCCGAATTTCAGCGCGATCCAGGTCGCGCCCCAGATCAGGCAGACGGTGAAGAACAAGATGAGTTGCATGAGCCCTGCGGGTGTCGAGACGCGATGAACGATCGCTCGGAGGATCGCGGCTCGCATGCGGATTGACAAACGATTATTCGCGATGCCTTCGATGCCGGATCGCGATCGATCGATGCAAAGCCGCATCCGGCCCGTCCGGGTTCCGGCCAAGGCGTCTCGTCGTTACGCTGCCGGCACTGGCGCTTTTCCCGCGACCCCCACCCGCTTGATCTCCCATTCGAGCTCGACGCCCGAATTCTCGCGCACCCTGCGGCGCACCTCCTCGCCCAGCGCCTCGATCTGCGAGGCGCTCGCTTTGCCGTGATTGATCAGGAAGTTGCAATGCAGCTCGGAGACCTGCGCATCGCCGATGCGCAAGCCCCGGCAGCCGGCGGCGTCGATCAGCTGCCAGGATTTCTGGCCTTGCGGGTTCTTGAAGGTCGAGCCGCCCGTATGGGTGTTGACCGGCTGGGTGGAAGAGCGCTTGCCGGTGATCTCCTGCATCTCGGCCCGGATGGTCTCGGTATCGCCGCGGCGGGCTTGGAACAGCGCCTCGACGAAGATCAGGTCTTCGGGGGCCGCCGAGCGGCGATAGGTGAAGCCCATCTCGGCGTTCGACAAGGTCACGATCCCCCCCGAGCGATCGACGGCCTTCGCCTCGATCAGCACGTCCTTGGTCTCGCCCCCATAGGCGCCCGCATTCATCCGCAAGGCGCCCCCGACGGTGCCGGGAATGCCGCGATAGAAGGAGAGACCCGCGAGGCCGAACTTCGCCGCCCCGAGCGCGACCTTCATGTCGGGGGCGCCGGCGCCGGCCCGCAGGCGATCCCCGGGCTCGGAGGTGACCCGCATGAAGCCTTCTCCCAGCCGGATCACCACACCCTCGACCCCGCCATCGCGCACCAGGAGATTGGAGCCGAGCCCGATGGTCAGGATCGGGATGTCGCGCGAGGGCGCGATCTCCTTCAGCGCCGCGAGGAAGAGCTGCAGATCGTCGAGATCGGCCGGCGTGAACAAGAGCTCCGCCGCTCCGCCGGTGCGGAACCAGGAGATCGGCGCGAGCGGCGCCTCGGCTTCGAACTCGCCCTCGAGCTTCGGGCAGGCGCCGCGCAACGCGGCGGCAAGGTCGGCGGTCATGCACACTCATCCGGGTGAAGGCGAGGCATAGATGTCCGCCTTTGCGTCGCGATTCAAGATCAATCGCTCCCGAATATCCGCCAGGAGCGGCTCGAGCTGGTCGAGGGCCTGGGCCGTCGCGTGCTTCATCTCGCGGGCTCGGATCGCGGCGCGAGGGATGACAGGAAAGGCGGCAGAGGCCGCCCTTGCGAGACGAGATAGGCGGCCATCGCGCCGACCACCTTGCGCACCGCCGGTCTTTTGGTGATCCTGTCGCGCCAGGCGAGAAGCCGGGGCGTCGCGTCGGTCATCTTCGCACCCATCCGCTCGCCGAAGAGCTGCGCCATGTAGAAGGCGATGTCGGCATAGGAATAGGGCCCGGCGAGATAATCCCTGCCGGCGAGAAGCTCCTCGATCTCGGCACAGAAACGCGCGGACACGTCGCGCGCCGCGACCGCGACCGGATCCTCCCGCCTGTCCTGGAGGCTCATGAGCCGGATGACCGGCGGGAAATAGACCTCGTCCGACTTGTGCTCGATCAACCGCGCCCTTGCCCTGGCGGCGGGTTCCTTCGGCCAAAGGGCAGGTTCGGGCCGCAGATCCTCGAGATATTCGAAAATCTGGGTCGAATCGAAGAGCTCGAGGTCTCCATGGACCAGCACCGGCACTTGCCGTTTCGGGTTGATGTGGACGACCTCCGGATGCTTGGGCTCATAGAGCCGCTGCATCTCGAAGGGCACCATGACGAGCTCGAAATCGAGGCCCTTCTCCCGCGCGGCGATCTCGGCCTTGGCGCCGAACATGCTCAAGGGGCCGGAGTAAAGGCGCATGCGGCTTGGGCTTGCGGCCTTGCCGCCATTTTCGTCGCGCGTTTCGATAGGGGGTGTGGTCACGGTCATGATCGCCTCCGGGCCGATGCGCTTGGCGAACATATAAGGAACGTACAATGCGGGCAAGTCGGGCAGCCAGCGTTGTCGGCCCCTTTGCGGGTGTTCGCCGATCGGCTCTCGATGCCGGCCAACCACGCCTGCCCCTTTCTTCATAGAAATACCAAGAAAGGCGTGGATGGCCGGGCTACGCCTGCCATGACGGGTCACGGCCCGTGGCCGTTCCTGTCATGGCGGGATCGAACTTCGACCTTTCCGGGTCGCCGCACCAAGCGGCGCTCTTATGGATGGATTACGGATGCACACGCTCAAATTCGCCGTCGCGCTTCTTTGGCTCGCCTTCTGCTTCGCGAAGGTCGAGATCGCCATCGAGGGAAAGCATGGATGGGCGGGCGACTTGCCGACCTGGCGCCTGCCGGCCACCCATTGGGTCAGCCGCTTGTTCTTCGCGGGGCGTGCCGCAACCGGCTATCATGTCTGGCTGCAATTATTCGTGCTCGGCGTCTTTCATCTCACCTATCTGTTCAGCCCCGCCACGCTGCCCACCGAGCTGCAGATCTTGTCCTTCTACATGCTGTTCTGGGTCATCGAGGATTTCTTGTGGTTCGTCCTCAATCCTGACTTCGGCTTGAAGAAATTCGCCAAGCCGAACATTCCCTGGCATCCGAATTGGTGGCTCTTCGCGCCGGCGGAATATTTCATTTTCGGCGTCGCCGGGGTGGCGCTCTACCTCTTCGCCTCGAGATGACGGCGCCCCCCGGCGCGGCACCTCCTCACCCCGGCTTGCCTGCCATCGCCGCGAGCTCCTGCGGCAGGGCTTGCGCCCATTGCGTGATGTTGCCGGCGCCGAGGCAGACGACATAATCGCCGGGCTTTGCCGTGTCGCGCACGAATGCCGCGATCTCGGCCGGCCCGTCGATCGCCAACGCTTGGCGGTGGCCGCGCGCCCTCATCTGCGCGACGAGCGCGCGGTGATCGACCCCCGCTATTGCCTCTTCGCCCGCCGAATAGACCGGCGCCACGAGCACGGCGTCGGCATCGTTCACGCAGGTGGCGAATTCGCCCATCAGCTTGTCGAGCCGCGTATAGCGATGCGGCTGGATCACGGCGATCACCTGGCGGTCGGCGGCGCCGCGCGCCGCCTTCAGCACGGCCGCGATCTCGACCGGATGATGTCCGTAATCGTCGATGACGGTGACGCCGTTCCATTCCCCCGTCCGGGTGAAGCGCCGCTTGACGCCGCCGAAATGCGACAGCGCGTGGCGGATGCGCTGGGGCGCGATCTTCAGCTCATGGGCGACCGCGATGGCGGCGCAGGCATTGAGCGCGTTGTGCTGGCCCGGCATCGGCATCTCGAGATCGTCGATGCGCTGCTTCTTGCCGGATTTGCGGTCGCGGATGACGACGCGGAATTGCGTCTTGCCGTCCTTGAAGGCGACGCCGCGCAGCCGCACATCGGCTTGCGGGTTCTCCCCATAGGTGATGACCCGCCGGTCCGTGATGCGCCCGACCAGATCCTGCACCACCGGATGATCGAGGCACATGACCGCGAAGCCGTAGAAGGGCACGTTCTCGACGAAGGCGCGGAAGGCCTCCTTGATCGCCTCGAAGGTGTGGAAATGGTCGAGATGCTCGGGATCGATATTGGTCACGATGGCGATATCGGCCGGCAGCTTCAGGAAGGTCCCGTCCGATTCGTCCGCCTCGACCACCATGAACTCGCCGGCGCCCATGCGGGCATTGGTGCCGTAGGCGTTGATGATGCCGCCATTGATGACCGTGGGGTCGAGGCCGCCTGCGTCGAGGAGCGCCGCAACCAGCGAGGTCGTGGTCGTCTTGCCATGCGTTCCGGCGACGGCGACGCAGGTCTTGAAGCGCATCAGCTCGGCCAGCATCTCGGCGCGCCGCACCACCGGCAGGCGCTTCTCGCGCGCCGCGATGAGCTCGGGATTGTCGCGCTTGATCGCCGTCGAGACGACGACCACCGCGGCATCCTCGAGATTGGCGGCCTGGTGCCCGACATGCACCAGGATGCCCCTGTCGCGCAGGCGCTTCACATTGGCGCTGTCGGCGGCGTCCGAGCCCTGCACCTTGTAGTGCAGGTTCGCCAGCACCTCGGCGATGCCGGACATGCCGATGCCGCCGATGCCGATGAAATGGATGGGGCCGAGCTCGTTTGGAAGCTTCATGCGCTTGTCTTTATCACATCAGGCGCGCCGTCTCGCGCACGAGGTCGGCTAGTCGCTCGGCGGCGTCCGGAATGCCGGCCTTGCGGGCAAGAGCGGCCATGCCCGCGAGGCGGCCGGGGGCCGACAGTGCATGGCCGAGGATCTCCGCGAGCCCGTCCGGCACGAATTTCGCTTGCGGCAGCACTGTCGCCGCGCCGATTCCGCCGAGCGAAGCGGCGTTGGCGGCCTGATCCTGATCGAGCGAGCCCGGCAGGGGGATGAGGATCGAGGGGCGGCCGATGACCGAGATTTCAGCGACCGTCGAGGCGCCGGCGCGTGCGATGACGAGCTGGCTATGCGCCATATGGCCGGGCAGGTCCTTGAAGAAGGGCGCGATCTCGGCCGTGACGCCCGCTTCCAGATAGGCGGCCCGCACGCGCGCCACATCCTCCTCGCGCGCCTGTTGCACGATGCGCAGCCTGGCGCGCTCTTGTGCCGTGAGCTTGGCGATGGCGGGCGGCACGATATCCGACATGATGCGCGCGCCCTGGCTGCCGCCGAAGACGAGGAGGCGCAATTCTCCGCCCTCTTGGGG
>JBIOEK010000166.1:0-7833 GCA_044445925.1 Hyphomicrobiales bacterium | reverse complement strand
CGTCTACAGCCCCTCGAACAAGGCCGTCGACAGATAGCGCTCGGCGAAGGAGGGGATGATGACCACGATGTTCTTGCCCTCCATGCCGGGCCTCGCGCCGATCTGGAGCGCGGCCTCGACCGCCGCCCCCGACGAGATGCCGCAGGGAATGCCTTCGAGGCGCGCCAAATGGCGCGCCATGTCGAAGGAGGCCTGGTTGCCGATCTTCACTACCTCGTCGATGACCGAACGGTCGAGGATCTCGGGAATGAAGTTCGCCCCGATCCCCTGGATCTTGTGCGGGCCGGGCTTGCCGCCTGACAGAAGGGGGGAATCCTCGGGCTCGACGGCCACGATCCGCAGCGAGGGCCGGCGCGGCTTCAGCACCTGACCGACGCCCGTGATCGTGCCGCCGGTGCCGACGCCGGCGACGAAGACGTCGATCTCGCCCTTGGTGTCGTTCCAGATTTCCTCGGCGGTCGTCCTTCGGTGGATTTCGGGATTGGCGGGATTGACGAACTGGCCGGGGATGACGGCCCCCGGGATCTCCTTCAACAGCTCCTCGGACTTGTCGACTGCGCCCTTCATGCCCAAGGCGCCGGGCGTCAGCACGAGCTCGGCGCCGAGCAGCGCCAGCATCTTGCGCCGCTCGACCGACATCGTCTCCGGCATCGTCAGGATCAGGCGGTAGCCGCGCGCCGCGGCCACGAAGGCGAGCGCGATGCCGGTATTGCCGGAGGTGGGCTCGATCAAGGTCGAGCCCGGCTTGATCTTGCCGTCGCGCTCGAGGGCATCGATCATGCTGACCCCGATGCGGTCCTTGACGCTGGCGATCGGGTTGAAGAATTCGAGCTTGGCGAGAAGATTGGCCTTGATGCCCTTCTCGGCGGCGAGGCGCTTCAGCCGCACGATCGGCGTATCGCCGATCGTCTGGGTGATGTCCTCATAGATGCGCCCGCGTCCCGGCGGATGCGTCGGAGAGCCTGTTCCCGACTGTTGTGCCTGCGTCATGATCATCCCTTCTTTCGTCCGGAAGCGCCCAAAGCCGGCACCCGCTCATGTATGAGGCGAACCCTGCCCGGCAAGGGGCGTGATAGCGCGATGGCGCGGGCCAGGCGACTTTTCTTTGCTGCGATCAGCGTCTATGCAAGGAGCTTACTCTTTGTGCTGTCACGGCTCTGCGGCGAACCGGCGTCGGGGATGCGTCGCCGAAAATGCTCTAGGGAAGGAATGGGCGCATGGAAGTGATCGGAACGCTGAACGCCACGCAAGGCCCCGCGGCTTTCGGCTTCGAGAAGCTCAAACGCATTTATGCGAATCTCGACGCGCCCGTCCTCATCGAGGAGTCGCTCAAGAGGGGGGAGGCGCGGCTGGCGCGCGGCGGGGCGCTGGTGGCCGATACCGGCGTGCATACCGGCCGCTCTCCCAAGGACAAGTTCATCGTCAAGGACGCAACCACGCAAAAGGAGATCTGGTGGGCCAATAACGGCGCCATGACGCCAGCCCAGTTCGAGGCCCTGCGCTCGGATTTCATCGCCCATGCCGAGGGCAAGGAGCTGTTCGTCCAGGATCTTTATGGCGGGGCCGACCCCGCCCATCGCCTGCGCACCCGCGGCTATACCGAATATGCCTGGCACTCCTTGTTCATCCGCAATCTCTTGATTCGCCCCGATCCCGGCGAGCTTGCGGGCTTCACGCCCGATCTCACCATCGTCGACCTGCCCTCCTTCAAGGCCGACAAGGAGCGGCACGGCGCCCGCAGCGAGACCATCATCGCCTGCGATTTCTCGCGCAAGATCGTGCTCATCGGCGGCTCGAGCTATGCGGGCGAGATGAAGAAGTCGGTCTTCACCTACCTTAATTATCTATTGCCGGCGAAAGGCATCATGCCGATGCATTGCTCGGCGAATTCCGGGCCGTCCGGCGACGTCGCCATATTCTTCGGCTTGTCGGGCACCGGCAAGACCACGCTTTCGGCCGATCCCGACCGTACGCTCCTCGGCGACGACGAGCATGGCTGGTCGCCGGAGGGCGTCTTCAATTTCGAAGGCGGCTGCTACGCCAAGACCATCCGCCTGTCGCGCGAGGCCGAGCCCGCGATCCACGCCACCACCGGGCGCTTTGGCACCGTCCTCGAGAACGTCATCCTGCATCCGGTCACGCGCTTGCCCGATTTCGACGACGGCTCGAAGACGGAGAATACGCGGGCCGCCTATCCGCTGGATTTCATCGCCAATGCGAGCTCTACCGGACGTGCGGGCGTGCCGAAGAATGTGGTGATGCTCACCTGCGATGCCTTCGGCGTGCTGCCGCCGATCGCCAAGCTCACGCCCGCCGAGGCCATGTACCATTTCCTGTCGGGCTACACCGCCAAGGTCGCCGGCACCGAGAAGGGCGTGAAAGACCCCGAGGCGACGTTTTCCACCTGCTTCGGCGCCCCGTTCATGCCGCGCCACCCTTCGGTCTATGGCAATCTGCTGCGCGACCTGATCGCCAAGCACCATGTCGATTGCTGGCTCGTCAATACCGGCTGGACCGGCGGCAAATTCGGCGAGGGCAGGCGGATGCCGATCCGAGTGACGCGAAGATTGCTTTCGGCGGCGCTCGACGGCTCGCTGGCGAGGGCCGATTTCCGGCGCGATCCCTATTTCGGCTTCGCCGTGCCCTCCTCGGTGCCCGGCGTCGAGCCGCATATCCTCTTCCCGGTCAAGACCTGGTCCAACAAGGTGGAGTTCGACAAGACGGCGCGCCGGCTGATCGGCATGTTCCGCGAGAATTTCAAGCGCTTCGAGGGCCATGTCGACGAAAGCGTCAAGGCCGCTGCGCCCGCCGCGCTGATCGCCGCCTGAGATAGCGCGCTACATCCCGAGATACGCCTTGCGCAGTTCGGCATTGTCGCGCAGCACGGCGGACGGCCCCGAGAGGACGACGCGCCCGGTCTGCAGGATGAAGGCCCGGTCGGCGATCTCGAGGCTCTCCGAGACGCGCTGCTCGACGAGCAACACGGTGACGCCGGTCTTGCGCGTTGCCAGGATCGCCTCGAAGATCTCGTCGACGAGCTTCGGCATTATGCCTTGCGAGGGCTCGTCGAGCATGAGGAGCTTGGGCCGCGTCATCAGGGCGCGCCCGATCGCCAGCATCTGCTGCTCGCCGCCGGAAAGCGTTTCGGCGCGCTGGTCGAGCCGCTCCCGCAGGCGTGGAAAGAGCGCGAAGACGCGCTCGATCGGGGCTTCTCGATCGGCCTCGCCGCGGAACAAGTAGCTGCCCAGACGCAGATTATCGGCGACCGAGAGACGCGAGAACAGGCGCCGGTTCTCCGGCACGAAGGCGATGCCGCGTGCCGTGACCAGATGGGCCGGGAGGGTCTCGATCCGCTCGCCCTCGAAGGCGACGGTCCCGGAGCGGGCCCGCTCCATGCCGGCGATCGACTTCAAGAGCGTCGATTTCCCCGCTCCGTTCGCGCCTGCGACCACCACGATCTCGCCCTGCGCCACATCGATCGAGGCTTCCGTCAGGGCGACGAGGCCGTGATAGGCGGTGGTCAGGGACTTGACCTCAAGCAGCACGGCGCCTGGTCCCCAGATAGGCACCGATCACCTTTTCGTCGCGCACCACGTCCATGGGCAGGCCTTCCGCGAGGACCTTGCCGAGATCGAGCACCACCGCGCGGTCGACGAGCGGCATCACCACCTCCATCACATGCTCGACCATGATGATGGTGACGCCCTCCTCGCGGATGCGGCGGACGAGCTCGACGCCGTCGCGCGCCTCGGCAGGCGTCAGGCCGGTCAGGGCCTCGTCGAGCAGCAGCAATTTCGGCGCGGTCGCGAGCGCCCGCGCGATCTCGAGCCGGCGCTTCTCCGGCGGCGTGAGCTCGATCGCCGGCGCCTCGGCCCGTCGCACGAGGCCGGTGAGCTCCAGCACGCGCCACGCATCGCGTCGCGCCTCGGCGGCGCTCGAGCTGCGCATCAGGCTGCCGACGATGACGTTCTCGATGACCGACATCGAATCGAAGCTGCGCACCACCTGGAAGGTGCGCGCGATGCCGAGTGCGCAACGCTGCGGGGCGCCGAGCTTCGTGACGTCCTCGCCGCCGAAAAGGATCCGCCCCTCGCTCGGCGGGTAGAGGCCGGCGATCATGTTGAACAGGGTCGATTTGCCCGCCCCGTTCGGGCCGATGAGGCCGAGGATCTCGCCCTTTGCGACTTCGAGCGACACATTGCTGTTAACGACGAGCCCGCCGAAACGGCGCGTCACGTTGCGCACCTCGAGAAGCGGCGGCCTCATGGGGCGAGCGCCGCCCGGCGCCGCGGAACGAGGAGGCTCGTCAAGCCCTCCGGCCGGGCAAGCGAGATCGCCATGATCAGGACACCATAGATGATCAGGTCGAGGCCGTTGCCCGAGCCCCCGAAATAGCTGCGCGTCAGCTCGGTCAAGGGGATCAGCACCGCCGCGCCGAGCGCCGGCCCCCAAAGGGTGCCGATGCCGCCGAGCACCGCCGGCAGCGCGATCAGCAGCGAGAACTGGAATCCCATCACGCTGTCGGGATCGATATAGGACACGAAAGCCGCATAGAAGCTGCCGCCCAAGGCGGTGAAGAAGGCCGACAGGGCGGCGGCCGCCATCTTCGAGCGGAAGACGACGACGCCGAGGCTTTCGGCGGCCTCGGCATTGTCCTTCACGGCCCGCCACCAATAGCCCCATTTCGAGTCCTCGATCACGAAGGTCACGAGCCAGGTGATGCAGGCGAGGCCGAGCGCGAAATAGATATAGGGGAGCTTGGCGCGCGCGAATTGCAGATGCAGCCAGCTATCGGGGCCATAGGGGATCTGGATGCCCTGGGCGCCGCCGGCGAAATCCCAGTTGATCATCGCGAGCAGGCCGGTCTCGGCGACCACGATGGTCGCGATGGTGAAGTAATGGCCGCGCAGCCTGAAGAACGGATAGCCGAGGACGAGCGCCAAGACCGCGGCGATCGCGCCGCCGGCCAGCATGCCGATCCAGGGGGAGAGGCCGGCATGCGTGTAGAGCAGCGTCGAGGCATAGGCGCCGAGGCCGAAATAGATGGCATGGCCGAGCGAAATCTGCCCGCAATAGCCCCCGAGTATGTTCCAGCTCTGCGACAGCGCCGCATACATCAAGGTCAAGATGAGCACGTTCTGCAGATAGATATCGTGCATGGCGAGCGGCAGGAGCCCGACTGCAACCCCGACCGTCGCGGCGATGACGAGCTGGCGGCGCCGTTTGCGGGCGAAGCTCTCGCCGGAGGGGTGCCCCTTGCCCTGCTGGCCTTTCAGGCCCGCGGGCTCCCTGGGGTCGGCGAGGTTGCGGCTCGCCATGTCAGAGATTCCCGAAGAGGCCGCGCGGGCGCACGAACACCACGGCGAGATAGACCGCATAGATTCCGATCGCCTTCATCGATGGCGCAAAGAGCGTCGCCGAGATCGCTTCCACGAGCCCGACGATGAGGCCAGCCGCCAGCGCGCCGAAGATCGAGCCGAAGCCCCCGAGCGCCACCGTCACATAGGCGATCAGGGCGAAGGGGCCTCCCACATCCGGGTGGATATAGTAAAAGATCGCCATCACCGATCCGGCGATGCCGACAAGCGCGGCGCCCAGCCCCCAGCCGAGTGCGAAGACGCGGGTCTTGTCGATGCCGACGAGTGCCACGGCGCCGGCATCTTCGCGGGTCGCCTCGAGCGCCCGCCCGAAATCGGTGCGGCGGATGATCAAATAGAGCGCCACGAAGCTGAGGCAGGAGACGGCTCCGCCGAGCAGCTGCGGCAGCGGCAGGAAGATGCCGCCGAGATCGAGCGTGCGCCCGGAGAGCCAGCTCGTCTGGATGCTGCGATAATCGGGAGTGAAGAAATGCTGGGCAAGCCCCCGGATGGTGATGCCGAGCCCGAAAGTCGCGAAGACCTGCACCATGCCGATATTGGCCTTGGCCCGCATCGCATAGCGGATGATCAGGAGGTAGGCGAAGGCCCCGAGCACGAACATGACGCCGACCACGAGCGGCGCCGCGAGGATCGGATCGAGCGCCGTCGCCGCGACGATGCCGAAGGTCGCATACATGGCGAGCATCAGGAATTCGCCATGGGCGAAGTTCACGACGTCCATCAGCCCGAAGATCAGCGACAGGCCCGCGGCGATGAGGGCATAGATCAGCCCCATCAGCAGGCCGCTCGCCAGGATCTGGGCGATGGTCTGGAGCGTCATGGGAACATTGTCGCTCGCGCCCGGGTTTCGCGGCGCCTATCGCTTGCTTTTTCCCAGACAGTCGTAGGTGTCATTCCCGGCCGAGCCCCGAACGTCAGTTCGGGGCAAAGGGAAGAAAATCCATCTTTTCGAATGTGCCTCTGGATTCCCTTCCCTCGGCGAGCCTTGGGCGGCTCGCCTCGCCGGCAATGACATCCCGCTTTCCACGAACGCATCACCCGTTCATCGGCCATTTGGCCTGCGCCACAGCCGCCTGCTCGGGGAAAATGGTGACGAACTTGCCTGAGACCCATTGCAGCAGCACCGGATCCGCATCGAGATTCTGCCCGTCCGGGCCGAACTTCACCCGCTTCCAGGGCATGATGGTGCGCTCGCCCGGAATGTCGGTCGCCGCGAGCGCCGAGCGGATCTTCTCGCCGTCGGTCGACTTCGCCCGGTCGATGCCGTCGGCAAGGATCAGGAGCCCCATGAACTCGCGCGAGGTCAGGTCGTTGAGGTCCTTGCCCGAACGGGCCTTGTACATCTCGTTGATCTTGCCGACCGAGGGCCGCTTCGCGGCGAGGTCGAGCGAGAAGCTGGCGCGGCTGATCACCCCTTCGATCTTGTCGCCAACCGCGTCGTAGAGCGCCTTCTCGGAGAAGCCCGCATCCTGGGCGACGATCGCCTTCGGCTTGTAGCCGAGCTCGCCCATCGTCTTCACCAGCAGGATGCCGTCCGTGGTATAGCTCGACGGCATCAGCACATCCGCGTCCGCCGCCTTCAATTGCTGCACCTCGGCAGTCAGCGATGGCGAGTTCGCCCGGTATTTGATGTTGGCCGTGACCTTGTAGCCGCGCTCCTTCGCGAGATTGAGCTGCGCATTGGCGGAATCGGTGCCGAAGATCGTGTCCTCGTGGAAGAGAGAGAGGGTCTCGATCTTCTTACCCTTTTTCTTCAGGTCCTCGAAGAAATCGAACATCGCCTTCGAGAACATCTCGTCATGGGCGGCGGCGCGGAAGTAGAATTTCAGCCCCTGCCGATGCAGGCTCGGCGAGGAATTATCGGCGGACACGAAGGGGATCTGGTAACGCTCCGCGGTCTGGCTGACCGTGACGGCGACGGCGCTCTGATAGGTGCCGATCAGCGCCGTCACCTTTTCCTGCGTGATCAGCCGCTCCGCCTCGGCGCGCCCCTTCTGCGGATCGCCCTGATGGTCGGCGATGACGATCCTCACCTTCGCGCCCCCGAGACCAGGAAGGCCCGCGCCCTTGGCGAGGGGCAGATCGAGATCATGGGGATTGTTGATGATGTCGAGCGCCGTGTTGAAGGCGTGCTGCGCGTCGACGCCGACCTGGGCGCTCGCGCCCGACATCTGATAAAGCGCTCCGATCACGACTTCCGAAGGCTGCTGCGCCCGAAGGCCCGTGGCGCCGAGGAGCGTCGCGGCCGAGGCTCCCCCAAGGACGATCTCTCTGCGATTCATTGTCGTCTTCCCTATTTGCCTGTCCCGCAATGCAATCTTTCGGCCAGCGGCGGTCGTTTAGCAACGGTGCGACACGCGGCTCACCGATGGGCGCCGCCCCGAACGGCCGGCCATGATATCTTCTGTCGGCCTCAAAACGCGGAGAGCCGGCTGTTGCGGATATCGGTCACGAT
>JBIOEK010000165.1:0-7841 GCA_044445925.1 Hyphomicrobiales bacterium | reverse complement strand
GTCTCTGCCTATTACTCGACAATCGCCGAGGGCATCATCCTCATCCTGGCGGTGCTCGCCGCGTCGCTCAGCTCCCATTCCGATCTCGCCCGGCAGCTGCGCTACGCGATGACCCGCGTCCTTGCCTGGCGCGCCGGAACGCTGCCGAGCCAAATCGGCGGCGGCGACAAGCGCTTGCCGAGGCGAGCGCTTGCGGCGGAGCGGGCGCCGCCTGCCTCGATCGCCCCGTTCCGGATCCGTCACGCGGAAGCCTTGCGCTACGCGCTGCCGGCCTATCTTTGCTTCCTCGCCGTGGTGGTGGTGACCGAGATCTGGCTCGGCAGCGCGGTGCTGCACTGGGGCTATTGGAATTCGCTCATCGTTCTGTCGAGCTTTCTCGCCATCCTGGCGCTCGGCCAAGGCACCGTCATCCTGACGGGCGGCCTCGATCTTTCGGTCCCCTGGACGATCGGCCTTGCCGGCATCCTCCTCGCGGGCATCGTCCAAGGCTCGGACGCGGCTCTCGCCTACGCCCTGCCGATCGTGCTTTGCGTCGCCGTCATGATCGGGCTCATGAACGGCGTCGGCATCGTCGTGCTCGGCATCTCGCCGATCGTCATGACCATGGCGACGAACGGCATCCTGCAAGGCGCTGCCTTGCTCTATTCGGGCGGCACGCCGGCGGGCTTCTCCTCGCCGCTATTGCGCTGGTTCATGACGGCGAAGCTCGGCGGAGCGACGCCGGTCGTGTTCTTCATGGTCCTGTTCGTGGTCGCCGCGGTGACGCTGCTGTCGCGCACCGCTTTTGGCCGGCGCGTCTACGCCATCGGCAACAGCCTGCGAGCGGCGCAGCTCTCGGGCATCGCGGTCGGGCGGACCCTGATCGGCGTCTACGTCTTGTCCGCCATCTGCGCGGGGCTCGTCGGCGTTCTCCTCACCGGCTTCTCGGGCCAGGCAAGTCTCGGCATGGGCGACGACTATCTCCTGCCCTCGATCGCCGTGGTGGTGGTGGGCGGCGCCCTCATCACTGGAGGGCGCGGCCACTATCTCGGCATGCTCGGAGGCGTCCTGCTCCTGACCGGTCTGCAGACGCTGCTCGCCGGCAGCAATCTTCCCTATGCCACCCGCGCGATCCTGTTCGGCCTCGTCGTGCTCGGGGCGGTGATCGCATTGCGCGAACGGCGCGGCTGATCGAAGCGAAGGAGGCGCCTATGGAGCGCACAGCAGGAACCACGGATCTCGGAGCCGGGCTTTCGGGCCAAAGGGTGCTCGTTACCGCCGGCGCCGGCGGTATCGGGCTGGCCATTGCCGGACGGCTCATCCGCCATGGTGCCCGCCTCTTCGTCTGCGACGTCGCGGACGCGGCGCTCGCTGCATTTGCCGAGGCCCATCCGCTGGCCGGCCGCATCAAGGCCGACGTATCGAGCGAAGCCGATGTCGAGCGGCTGTTCGCCGCCTTGGCCGCCCATCTCGGCGGCCTCGACGCGCTGATAAACAATGCCGGCATTGCCGGGCCGACCGGCGGCATCGAGGAGATCGAACCCGCCGAATGGCGCCGCTGCATCGATGTCGGCCTGACGGGCCAATTCCTGTGCGCCCGCCTTGCCGTGCCGATGCTCAAGGCCGCGGGCGGCGGCTCGATCGTCAATATGTCCTCGGCGGCGGGCCGGCATGGCTACGCCTTCCGCACGCCCTACTCCTCCGCGAAATTCGGCGTCATCGGCATCACCCAGAGCCTCGCCAAGGAGCTCGGGCCCTCCAATATCCGCGTCAACGCTATCCTTCCCGGCATCGTCGAGGGCCCGCGCATGCAAAGCGTGATCCGCGATCGCGCCGCGCAGGTCGGGATTCCCTATGCCGAGATGGAAGCGAAATATCTGGAGCGCATCTCGCTGCGCCGCATGGTCAGCCCGGAGGATGTCGCGGCCATGGTTGCCTTCCTGCTTTCCGATGCGGGCGCAAATCTTTCCGGCCAGTCGATCGGGGTCGACGGCAATGTGGAAACGCTCTGAGGAACAGACATGGCAAAGGTCGCGATCATCGGAACCGGCTTCATCGGCAGGGCTTGGGCCATCACCTTCGCGCGCGCGGGCCACTCCGTCGCCTTGTGGGACAAGGATCGCACTGCGCCCGCGAAGGCGATCGAGTTCATCGCCGCCGCCCTCCCGGACCTTTCGGGCAACGATCTTCTCGGCGGCATGGTCCCCGCTACCCTGCTGGCGCAAATCGGCGCGCAAGTGGATCTCGCGGCCGCGCTCGCGAATTCGGATCACGTCCAGGAGAACGCTCCCGAGCGGCTCGAGGTGAAGAAGGCCCTCTTCGCCGAGCTCGATCGGCTGGCCCCGAAGGGCGCCGTCATCGCGAGCTCGAGCTCGGCGATCCTGCCCTCGCACTTCACCGAGGAGCTGCCGGGCCGGCATCGCTGCCTCGTCATCCATCCCATCAACCCGCCCTATCTCATCCCGGCGGCGGAGATCGTGCCGGCCCCGTGGACCGCGCCGGAAATCGTGGAGAAGGCCCGCGCTTTCCTGGCCGCCGCCGGCCAGGCCCCGATCGTCATGAAGCGCGAGCTCAACGGCTTCATCATGAACCGCATGCAGGGCGCGCTGCTCGAGGAAGCCTTCCGTCTGGTCGCCGACGGCTTCGCCACGGTCGAGGATGTCGATATCGGCATTCGTGAAGGCCTGGCGCTGCGCTGGTCCTTCATGGGGCCGTTCGAGACCATCGATCTCAACGCGCCGGGCGGCGTGCGCGACTATGTGGAACGCTATCAGCACATCTACCGGCAGTTATTCGGCGAGATGCAGCGGCGCGTCGACTGGGAGGGACCGGTCCTCGACGAGATCGAGCGGTCCCGCCGGGCGAAAGTGCCGGCGGGCGGCCTCGTCGAACGCCAGCTCTGGCGCGACCGCAGATTGATGGCGCTCGCCGCCCATAAGCGCCGCTCCGACCGCGATATCGGCAAGTGAGGAGGGCGGGCCGAAACAGGACCCCGCCGAATACGCCAAGAGGCGCATCGAGCACATAGAGCCCAGCAGAGCGAAAGACGAAAACATGTCCACTGACGGAAAAGTCATCATCACCTGCGCCATCACCGGCGCGATCCACACCCCGACCATGTCGCCCTATCTTCCGATCACGCCGGACGAGATCACCAAGGAGGCCCTGGCGGCGGCCGAGGCAGGCGCCGCCATCCTGCACCTCCACGCCCGGGACCCCGAGACGGGCAAGCCCGATCAGACGCCGGCCGCCTTCGCCCGCTTCCTGCCGCGCATCAAGCAGGGCACGAACGCCGTCATCAACATCACGTCCGGCGGTAGCCCCTATATGCGGGTGGAGGAGCGGGTGCTGCCCGCCGCTACCTTCAAGCCCGAAGTCGCCTCCCTCAATATGGGCTCGATCAATTTCGGGCTCTACCATCTCCTCGGCAAATACAAGGAGTTCAAGTTCGACTGGGAACGCCAGCATCTCGAGGCCACGCGCGACCTGGTGTTCCGGAACAGCTTCAAGGATATCGAGTATATCCTTTCGACCTGCTACGATAACGGCACGCGCTTCGAGTTCGAGTGCTACGACATCGCCCATCTCTACAACCTCGCCCATTTCGCCGAGCGCAAGCTGGTCAAGCCGCCTTTCTTCGTTCAGTCGGTGTTCGGCCTGCTCGGCGGCATCGGCACGCATCCCGAAGACGTCGCGCATATGAAGCGGACGGCCGATCGCCTGTTCGGCAAGGATTATCGCTGGTCGGTGCTGGGCGCCGGCGCGAGCCAGCTGCGCATCGCCGCCCAAGCGGCGGCCATGGGGTCCAATATCCGGGTAGGCCTCGAGGACAGCCTATGGGCCGGCAAGGGCAAGCTCGCCAAGTCGAATGCCGAGCAGGTGGCGCTCGCCCGCAAGATCATCGAGGGCATCGGCAAGGAGGTCGCGACACCCGCGCAAGCGCGCGAGATGCTGAGCCTCAAGGGCGGCGATCAGGTGGCTTTTTGACGGAGGCTCTCATGTTGCGCATCGAGGTCGTCTGCGAGGATAGGGACAGCCTCGGCGAGGGGCCGTTATGGGATGTCGAGGAACAGCGTCTCTATTGGGTCGATTCCTACGGCCCGGCGGTGCACGCCATGGATCCGAAGGGCGGCGCCAAGCAGAGCTGGGCCGTCCCCGAACCCGTGGGCTCGATGGCGCTCAGGCGCAAGGGCGGCGCCGTCCTGTCGCTGAGGAGCGGCTTTCATCTGCTCGATTTCGAAAAGGGCGCGGTGACGCGCATCGTCGAGACCCAGCCGGGCGAGCTTCGGCCGCGCCTCAATGACGGCAAGGTCGACCGCAAGGGCCGCTTTCTTGCCGGCTCGATGGATTTCGAGGAGCGCGATCCGGTGGGCAAGCTGTTCCGCCTCGATCCGGACCTGTCGCTGCATACCCTCGATACCGGCATCATCTGCTCCAACGGGCCGTGCTGGAGCCCCGACGGGTGCACGCTCTATTTAGCCGACACCGGCAGGCGGGTGATCTATGCCTACGACTACGATCCGGACACCGGCGAGGTCCGCTCGCGGCGCATCTTCACGAGCTTCGACAAACTGCGCGGGCTGCCCGACGGCGCGACGGTCGACGAAGAAGGCTATGTCTGGAGCGTCGAAGTCTATTCCGGCCGCCTCATCCGCTTCGACCCAATGGGCGTCGTCGATCGGATCGTCGGCCTGCCGGCGCAATCGACGACCAGCATCATCTTCGGCGGCGCCGAGCTCGACATCGCCTTCGTCACCTCGATGGCCCGCCCCATGGCCAATGAATACCACCGCGAGCGTGAGGCTGGGTGCCTGTTCGCGGTTCACGGCCTTGGAGTCCGCGGATTGCCGGAACCGCGCTTCGCCGGCTGAGCCGCCAAGCCGGAGCGGCCACGCGACAGCGGACGCCCGGACCGACCGAAGGTCCAAGGACAAGAAGACAGACAAGGGAGACCTGACATGCGCATCGAAATTCTGGCCGACGTCAAGACGACGCTCGGGGAGGGGCCGCTCTGGGACGTGCAGCAGGAGCGGCTTTACTGGATCGACAGCTTCGATGGTCGCGTCTTCCGCGCCACCGCCGACGGGGGCGAGATGCGCGCCTGGGACGTGCCCCAGAAGATCGGCTCCATGGCGATCCGCAAGGATGGCTCTGGCGCCGTCGTCTCGCTGGCGCGCGGCTTCCATCTCCTCGACTTCAAGACGGGCGAGGTGGAGCTCGTGATCGACCCTGAGCCGGGCAAGCCCAACAACCGGCTGAACGACGGCAAGGTCGATAAGCGCGGCCGTTTCGTAGCGGGATCGATGGACACTATGGAGGAGGGCCCGAACGGCGCGCTCTATCGGCTCGATCCGGACTTTTCGCTGCACAAGCTCGATGACGGCATCATCGTCTCGAACGGCCCTTGCTGGAGCCCCGACGGACGCATCTTCTACTTCGCCGATACCTGGTCCGGCGAGATCTGGGCCTATGATTACGACCAGGCGAGCGGGGGGGTCTCCAATCGGCGGACCTTCGCCAAGGTCGACACCTCGCGCGGCGGCGCGGCGGACGGCTCGACGGTCGATGCCGAAGGCTGCCTCTGGAATGCGCAGGTCTACGACGGAAAGCTCGTCCGCTACGATCCGCAAGGCAAGGTCGAGCGCGTCATCGAGATGCCGGTCAAGAAAGTGACGAGCGTGATGTTCGGCGGGCCGAAGCTCGATACTCTCTTCGTCACCTCGATGGCGAAGCCGCCATTGCCTCGGTTCCCCGGCGACGGGGTGATGCGAGGCAGCCTGTTCGCCATCTATGGCCTCGGCATTACGGGCGTGCCCGAGCAGCGCTTCGGAGCCTAGCCCCGCACCGGATCGCAGCTTCTTGCCGATGGCGCATCATAGCCGGCAGTCTGTAAGTCCCGTGCGCACCGCATTAACTCGTGCTACGGTGCGCACGGGACGACCACCGTTACGAATGTCGACAGGCGTTAGTCTTCCACCTCGTGCGTCGATATGTCTCCGCACACTTCGCACTTGAACGTCCGAAGCTCGGGCAAGCCCCCCAATTTCGGAACAACCGAAACGAGAAGCATGCTCGCCCCGCAAACAGGACAGTCCGGCGGTTCCTTGCGGTGCTGATCGGTTTCGTCTGCGACCATTAAGCATAGAAACACGGGGCCGGGGCTCATGATATTGATCCAGCTCAAGCGCGGGGCGTCGATAAATTCGGGGCACTTGGGTAGCTGGTATCCCTTCGAAATTCCGACTAGCCCCGCGATGCGAGCCAGCCCTCGACCGCGTCCTTGGCCTCTTTCAGGCCAAGCCCGGTCTCCTCGCGATAGGCCTTGATCGCCGCGATCTTCCGGTTCCGGTCCCTGGCGATCTCCTGCACGCGTGCCGAGAGGGCGGGCGAGGAGGCGGTCCCCGGCCGGGGAGGCCAGGTCCTGGATGCCGCTCCCTGCCGTAACCCGGGCGAGGCGGGAAAGCCCTCGACCGCGTCCTTGGCCTCCTTCAGTCCAAGGCCGGTCTCCTCGCGATAGGCCTTGATCGCCTCGATCTTCCGGGCAGGGTCCCTGGCGATGTCCTGCACGCGTGCCGAGAGGGCGGCCGGGGAGGTGGCGCCTTGCGTCCTCGGCGCAGGAAACCCCGTCCCCCTCGGCGGCTCGCTCTTGTAGTTGTTGATGAAGATGACGATGAGCACGCCGCACAGGATCGCGCCGCCGATGATCAGATAAGTCGTGTCCATCACAGCCTCGCCGCAGAGCCTCTCCTGGGTGTGGGGATTAGGGACCCGAAGTCAAGGCAACTCGGGGGGCGTATCGAGCAGCTTGTCCGCCGCGGGAGGCGGCCGAGTTCGGCTGGGGCCGCGATCGTCGCTCAAGGACGGTAGCGTCGCATCGCGGAGCCCGGCTCTTGAAGCCTATGGCATTCACACTTCGCTCCACTTGCGGTGGGCGCGCCTCCTTCCTTCGCAGCTGAGACCCTTGCGCAAGGGCACATTGTCTAGAGCCTCTTCACATTTGGGCCCAAGAACTTGAGTTTTTCAGCCATTGCGACGCTGATGGCTTCAGTCGGAGATTGGCGTGCCGGGCCCGCAGGGAGAATGCGAGCTTCAACGCTATCACTCTGAAATATAGCGGCTTTCTGGTCAAAACTGCCCGCTCTGCCGGCGATCATCCGGCCCTCAGAATGTTGAGGAATGTTGATTTGGAACATTGCATGCTCCGATTCCGGTAGCCGGCTATATGATCCTCTCATGGCCGCCCTTGTGGCAGCCATCCCGGTCGGTGAGGCTCGTCCTCTTCTGGTCGAGATGGCAGGCACAGGGCAGCACAGGGCCTGCCATGACACGGATGGGTCGATTGGTCGGGACGCTGGACGCGGCTTCGCCGCAAGCGCCTTTGCCCGTGCCGCGCAGATCGGGCCAACCGGCGAATAGGGCCGCGCCAGATCGCTGCTGCGCGACCAGCGCAAAGCTCCAGATTCACTTGTCAAAGAACCGTGCCCCGGCCATGGGCCGCTTCACGTCATTTTGAGGGCGCATGATAATCGAGGCGCTATGAGAACGCAACAGGAACTAAGATTTGCGTCGGATCGCGCGAATGGAAGCTGCGGCGCGAAAATCGGCGAGTCCGTTCCGTTGATCGCAGAGGTCACGGCTCGGCTGATGGATTGGCGCATCGATATCCGGCGCTCGCCCACCTGTCCCGATATTCGGGCCGGTTAGAAATCCCAAGGCGAGATGAGTGCGAGTCCGGTCGTTTGGAAATCAGCGAGATTGCGCGTAGCCAGGCGGCCGCCATTGACCTTGGCAATGGCGGCGATCATGCCGTCTTGCGCCGACATCGCGACACCCTGCCGGGAGGCTGCACCCATGATGTCGCC
>JBIOEK010000164.1:0-7860 GCA_044445925.1 Hyphomicrobiales bacterium | reverse complement strand
TGCCGAAGGCCGAGACAGGGAGTCCCAGGCGCGCTGCCATGCCTCCGTCTGAGCAGGGTCGCCACCCCAGGTCACCGTCCCGGTGCAGAAGCCGAGGCTCTTGGCTCCGATAGCGAGCCTTCCTTCGCACAGATCGCGCAGGGCTTTCAGGAAAGCATCGCGGATGGGCCCGGACCAGTCGCGCGGGCTCGTGCCCGTGGCGGCTTCCTGGAGTGGCGGGAGAATGAAGATCTCCACCTCGATTCTGCCGCCGACGATTACCTCCTCGACGAAGAGGAAGCCAGCCCGGACGCCGCCGGTGAAGCGGTCGATGGAGCTGTGGTCGATCGCCTGGACCGCGCGCGCTTCCGCCGCCGAGCCGTCGTCTACGAAAACGCGGGACGCCCGGCCCTCGTCGCTGTCGCGCTCCTTGGCGGCGCCGAGCAGCAATTCGAGGTCCTCGGGCCGCTTGGCCCAATCACGATATGCGGCGAGCCGCCTCTCGCGATCCGCTGGGCCAAGTTGCAGCCATTGCTCGACATCGATCAGACGCTCTCCGTTCGCCCGCCCGCAATTCCAGTGAAACACGGCCCGATGCGCCAGCGGGCCCTTGATCGCCGAGCCCGGGATGGCGAAGGGCACTGCCCTTGGCCGAGCAGGATCAAAGGGGCTCTCCGCCGTCGCCTCGACCAACTCAGCCCGCTCCACTTCTCCGTGCCGAACCCATCGGATAATGGTCTCGCGGGCCAGCGTCGCGATGTCATCGGCATCCCTGACCTTGCGCGATCCGTCCGCATTGACCGCGTGGCGAAGATCGACGCCATTCTGCTGTGCCGTGCTCCCATCCGGGAGGCGAACGCCATGCGTCATCTCGGTTACCGGTACGGAGCGCCCCCCGATGCGCCAGACATTGATCGGCGTCAGGCTCAGCGTGGCCTGGACGACGCCGCGGCGCCTCCGGCTCGCATTCGTCGCGATGGCATCGGCCAGAGACCTGCTCGCGGCCTGTTCGCGCAAGCTTCGCAAGGCCTGCGTGTTGTCGAGCGCGGGAAGCGCATGGCTCGCGCGGACCAGGATCACCTTGCCGTAGCCGCGCCGGCCCGAGCCGCCAAGGCGCAAGACGGGGTGCCGAAAGAGCTGCGCCACCCTTTCCAGTTTCTGCTTGTCACTTTCCGCCTCGCTTCTCAGTCCCCAAAGCGAGAATTCGATCGAGAAGCGTGTCCCGACCGGCAAGGCGGGCCGTTCGAACTTCTTGCGCCCATCGGAAACGTGACGAGCGTTGAGGGCGACATGGTCACGCGTGACCGGCGCGGTGCGGCGTAAGGAGCTCAGAACAGGGTCGTCAGAGATTCTCGTCGCGTTGGTCACGAGACGCTCAATCGACCGGCCCTCACGATCATGCACGCAGCCAAAGCCGACGGACAGGCGAGCGGCGCTCCCATTGGAGCCCTCGGCGAACCCGAACAGGTCCCTGGTCTCCGCGCTTCCGCATTCGTCGGCGTAGAGCTGCCTGAGCACACCCTGCAGGGTGGCCCCCGGAATCGTCGGAAGCTCGTTGGCGTCGCGCACGAGAGCAATCTCGAACTTGTCCTCCTCGACGACCCGCCCCTCAGCCCTGCGCCGCCGTCTGAGGAGCACGCGCTCGCCAGATCCAAAGGAAAGCGGCGAAACAGCCTCGATGGTCACGCGCATGAGGTGTAAGACCGCCGGGTCCTCCCTGCTCGGATCACGCATGGGTGCCGTTCCCCGCTTGCTCGATGTGACGCATGGCCTCTAGCCATCTCAGCAGATCTTGGGCTCCGTCCGGCAGGGCTTCGCCTTCCGGGCGAGCACGACCCTCGCCTGCGGCACGAATGATCGGCTCTGCGGCCTCGGCGGGCAACCTCAGGCGCGCGCCGGGGGTGTGGGTGCCGCCCTCTCCCTCGAGTAGCTGCGGCGCCGTGCACATGCGGCCGAGACCCGATTCCTGCCACGAACCGACGCGCCCTTTGCCTTGGCACGGTACTTCTATCGGGTTTCGATAGACGAAGGTCAGCACGCTGCCGGCCGCAATCACCTGACGCTCGACGTCGCGCGTCCCCAGATGGCGATTCCAGGGCGCATAGCGGCGCACGGTGATGGCACTGTCGGAACCGCAGAACTCGCTGTCCTTGCCCGGAAGGCCGAGCATCTCGGCCGTCGGTGCGAAGCAGGGCGCGCCGAGGGCATCCGCCAAGGCGAGATCGCTCAGGGCCCAGACGCGCACGCGGGCGGCGCCAGCCGGAACCCCACCCGCCGGCCACAACGCGCAGGAAGCGTTGGCCGCAACCACGCATCGGTAGCCCCCGCCATGGGCCGTGCCGGATGCGCGGCCGAGCCGGAGAACCTTCCCGTCAAAGGCGTCAAGCAGCGCCTCCCACTGCTCCTCGCCGAGGATGTTGTCCTCGGCCTCGATGCTCGCGACGTAGCGCCGGTCTTCGGCCGGCTCGATATGCTGATAGCCGAAGAGCTGGCCCTCGGCCGCACGTCCCCTACGGACCGCGGTGCGCAACCTGCTGGATGGGCGGATCTTGACGATCCGCCCATCCAGAGTGACGAAGTTCTTCAGCACCTCGTACTGTTCATTTGCGTCGGCGTTCCCGCTCGCGCTTCGCCTGGCGGTAGGTCGTCCCACCCGCACGCGCTCGGGATCGAGTGTCTCACGATCGGGATCGGCCGGCCGATGCTTCGGCTCCATCAACAGCTGCGGCACCGGATACGCCGCATGCCCGGAAGGCGTAAGCGGGAGTGCGTTCGAGAACCTGACCTTGCCGCTATGGAAGACATCATAGGCCTTCCCAGCCTTCGCGAACCTACCATAGCGGCCTTGGGCCGCGGTCCAGCCGAGCAAGGCGGCTCCGGTCGGATATGGCAGGGTGCGATGCTCGCCTTCGGTCCTCGCCTGCTCGGAAAAAGCCGCCGAGGCCTCGGCGGTCAAGATGAGGTGAGCCAGCCTCACGACCGCGGCTCCGCCACCGAGGCAATGGCGCGCCCGTAGCCATCCGCCTTGAGCTTGCCGAAGGCCGTCGTCGCTGCGCAGGCGGCGTCGAGGAGACGGACCCAGTCTTGGCGCGGCGGATTCCCGGCTATCCACTCCACCATCGCTTCGAGCGCAAGAGGGACGCAGACCTCGATGGCGCGCAGAGTCTTGTCCTGCGCGACGCCGAGTTCGTTGATCCTGGTTGCGGCGATACGGCGGAAGAGCTTGCCGCGATCGTTTCGGCCGGGCTCGCCGCGAAAATGCCGAAGTGCCGCTTCCGGCATCCGCGCTTCCCCGCGGAAGGCGAGCGCGCCGGGCAGGCCCGCGCCGGCAATGACCGTCTCGCCTTCGGGTGGCCGGTAGCCGAAGAGCTCGGTCAACCCCTCGTCATTCCAACCTGCATGCGCCCCGGTCGCGAGACGCTCGGCCGTCTCGCGCAATTGGCCCTTCACCTGGGTCATTGGCATGGCTGGACAACGATCTCGGTCACGATGACAGACGACGTCCACATCGCGCCCGCGCGCGACGCCGGTGGCCGAAAGCCAATAGCCCGTGAATTCGATGCGCAATATCGCTGCGGCCGGCCCGCTCCCGTTGCCCATCAGCCTGCCTCCGCGCTCGGACTCGGCAAGGCCCCAGCCTCGGCAGGAGCCGCGACCGAGCCGAGATCCACCAGCTCCAGCGCATCGGACACGACTCCGAGCGCTTTCTCGAAGACGTCGGCACCCGCGATCGACGCCAGCGCCTCGTCGACGCGGTGCAACGCCGCGCCGCCGTCCTCATTGTCCGCGTGCAGGACCTCGCGCCAGCGGATCCAGGCGGCGCGCGCAGCCGCGGCATCATCGAAGATCAGCGCCCCGGCTTCGATGAGCTTGCCGCGGCCTCTGGGCGCGGCAAGGAGTGCCTCGGCCAGCTTCAGCAGATGGGCAAAGGCGTGCTCGCCGCCATCACTGGCCGTTCCAACCCGATACGGATTGCCGGTCAGCCTTACGTCGCCCGCGGTCATCTCCCGATCCAGGATATCGCGATATTCCTCGCGCAGCGTGGACTGGGCGACATGGAAGGCGAGAAACGAGGGATAGGGCGCCTCGCGAGCTCGGCCTTCCGGATCCGATTTGGCAGAGGTTTTGGCGAACTTGCACAGGCTCTCGGCGAGGGCGTTCGACATGAGGAAGGGCTGTCCCGCCTTGACGATGGCGACGCCGGCGCAAGCCGAGAGCCGGTCCGGCAAGGCCAGCGCGGGACAGTTCTTCGCGACGGCGTCCTTGAGCGCCTTGAACTTCTCCTCGCTCCGCTTCTCGATTTCTGCGAGCAACAGATGCGTGAAGGGCAGCGCCAGATCCCCCCGCACAAGAATGGTGATGTCGTCTCCTCCGAGCAGCACCGGGCGAGCCGGCACGACGTGCTGAACGATCTCAGCCGAACCCGCCGGCCTTCCAGGTGGCCAAGCGCGCGCCGCCGGCAGAAGCACGTTCCGTGTCGCCTCCTGGGCCGCGCCCTCTATGATGCGCTCGATCGCAGTCGCGATCTCGAGCACGACCGCGGCGTCTCGAACCTTCGCCGGATCGGTAGCGCTCTGGAATATTTGGCCGAGGCCGGAGAGATCGGCGTGCACGATGCCGATGCGGCTATCCTCCTCATCCCTGAAGGGAAAGAGCGGATTCTCGCGGCTGTCCCCTTCGTCGGGGTCCAGATTGCGCGGGAACACGTAGGGCCTGCCCGCCTTGCGGGTTTCGCGCCCCAGGAACCGCCGGGCGGCGCCGTCGAGCCGCTCGATATCCTGCAGCCGCTGCCCTCGCCGTCGCTGCGCCTCTGTCACGACGTCCACGGCACTGACGTCATCGACCTTTCTTCCGGAGTCCCAATAGGCGTAGAGGCGCGTCGCCAGCCTGCCGGTACGCGGATTGAAGGCCGTGAAGGGATGGCCGGTCGGAGGCAGTTCCGCCGTCGTATTGGTCCGCACCGCGCTGCCCGCCTCATAGGCGCTGTTCAGCGCGTCGATCTCGTCTCGCGCGGATACCTGCCCGCTATCGCTGATCTCGAGCCCCGGACAGTGCAATCCCACCACGAGCCGCCACAACGCCCGCACTCGGTCGAGAGTGGCAGGGCTATCGGAATGCAAGCAAAACGCACCGCCGGCGCGTCGCGAGAAACGCGTAGCACCGCGTTCTTCCACGCCGAGAGCCCATAAGACTTTGCCGATCAGGTCATACCCCGTCTCTGCGACGAGCTCCGACGCGGCCTCTGTGCGTAAAACGTCATCCGCGTCTTCTCGCGCCCCTTCCGGGCTCGCCGCGAGCTCGGCGACCAGGTCGCTCGCTCCGACGAGATCCCGCAAGGGCCCGGAATCGAAGATGTAGCGCTGAATGCCCTTCGCCTCGAAGAGGTAGGCATGATGCGATTCTGCCGGCGGAGCCGAGCCGCCACGACCGCCGTCACCGATAGCCATGGCCGCCCCCTCCCCCAGCACCCTTCGATTTACCGGTCATGAAAGCCCATTTACTAGCGCTCGGCAAGATGCCGCGGCTGCAAATCATCTCCCTTCTCCTCGCGAGAACAGAATTGGCGAAAGAGCAAATCACGGCCGGATGCCGGTGCAAGCTTCCGCAAGCTTGCGACTTCCGAGTGATCCGCGGCGCAAGCTCGCAGTCTGCGATCCCTAACGGGCCGAACCCCCGCGGCGGTCGTGTCGAGCCCGTGTTGCCCGGCAAGCTTGCCGTCCAGGACTCTCGTCCGGACCTGATCTAGCGACACTCCGACACCCAGACAGGAGCTATTCCCATGCGTCGCTCGATCCTGATCGCTACGGCATCCACCTTCGCCCTCCTTGCCGCCGCCATGCAGCTTCATGTGCAGGCGCAAGCCGTCGCGCCGCCGCCAGCGACCGGCCAAGTCGCCGACGAGGTCGACATGCAGGCCTTGTCGAAGGAGCTCGCCGGCGAGGCGAAGCGCCTTCAGGATGACACCCTCCGCCGGCTCGATGAGCTTGGAAAGCTCGAGAAGAGCCTGCAGGACAAGCAGCGCGACACGGCGTCCGCGAAGCAGAATGTCGACGCCTTGATCAAGCTCTTGCGGGACGCTGCGGATCGGCTGGCGCCGGACAACGCCTATCGCAAGACCCTGAAGGCCGAGGAGGACATCATCCGCGGCCTCGCCCGCGACGCGGAGGCAAGCCCCGATCCCGAGCTGCGCAAGATGATCCCGCAATACCGCGGCAACCTCGCCGATATCGGCTCGATGCAGGAGGAGGCCGAAGGCCTCCGCACGCGGCTCACAGCACAGATCGACCGGCTTGTGCGGCTGCGGGAGCGAATGGAGCATATGTGGGCGGCATCCCAGATCGACGCTTTCATCAAGGATGCGCGCGCCTATCTCGATCACATGAAGGCGATCGCTGACGGCACCCAGAACCTCGCAAATGGCCTCGACAGCTTCGGCAGGTCGCCGATGACGAATTGAACGGGCGCGCAGCCTTCCCCCGTCGATCATCGAAAATTCTGGGCGCGGCAATCACGATTTCATGGCCGCGCTCCTCCCGCGCGCTGCCTTGATCCCTGTCCCCGCTCTCCGTCGAGGCCATAAACCTTGCCCAAGGCTGGCATCACGGGCACAACCGCGGCATTCCGGTATTTCCTGGTTCGTTGCCGTTGACGGCATCGAGCCGAGCCTCAATCCACCCGCTCGACGCGATATTCCACGAGGCGCGCGCCCAACCGCAGGAGGTCATCTGCGGAGAGCTCCCTGCCGCGCAGTTCGTGCGGCGTGTCATAGGCGAGATGCCGGAAACGGGCGCCCTTGGCGTTGAGCGCCGCTACGATGTGGAACGGCATATTCCCGAGCACGACATCGCCGGGCCGGATCTGCTCCGGATCGAGATGCGCGACCACCTTCGCTGCGATACCCTTGCGGGCCGCCCACTCGATGGCGCCCTGATGGCGGGAGACGAACCAGATGGTCATAGGCGGAGACTTGCCACCAGCCTGCGGCCCATAAATCGCGCGCAAGCTTGCGATCCGTCGAGGCCCGCCCGCTCTTCGCGGCGAGAGCTTGCCGAACGACTCCTGCGGCATCCGACCTGTTGCGACGGAAGTTGCAGTTGCGACCGGACTCGGTTCGCTGGCGATCTCGGCCGCCACGAACGCGGCCGGAGCCTCGATCATGCGCGTGGCCGCCTGCTTGGCTTCACGACGCCAAGTGAACAGCATGTTGGCGTTCAGGTCGTGGCGGCGCGCCACGATCGACACCGAAGCGCCAGGTTCAAATGTCTCCGCAACGATCCGCCGCCTCTCATCCGCAGACCACCGTCGCCGTCGCCGGCTCTCACGCTGGCTCGCGGATCGCCCCTCTCCCTCCAGCACAGACATCAGCTATCGTGTCCATTAGCGCTTGGTGGACACAATCATCGTGTCACACTCACGCCAATATCCGCGAACCCCTCAGTGCACGTCCAGACGGCCTTCACCGAAGGGATACATCGCTCCTGAAGGCTGGATATGAACCAGTGCACCCGCAACCCGGAGTCTCAGTCGCGCAAGAGCTGATCGCTCCTGAAGGCGGCATCGGGCCAAAATCTGACCGGACCCTATCGTCTCAGTCGCGCAAGAGCTGATCGCTCCTGAAGGATGGAAGGCTTTCACGTGGTGTCCGTCGGCGAGTCTCAGTCGCGCAAGAGCTGATCGCTCCTGAAGGTTGTCTCGATGTGGTACATACGCGCAGGCGTCCTGTCTCAGTCGCGCAAGAGCTGATCGCTCCTGAAGGGGGTCACGAATGCATGGTCATTCTTGCAGCACGTCTCAGTCGCGCAAGAGCTAATCGCTCCTGAAGGGCGGAGGAAGTATTCACCGCCGAAGGTCGGTCGTCTCAGTCGCGCAAGAGCTAATCGC